>JBCDCH010000002.1 GCA_039182125.1 Planctomycetota bacterium | reverse complement strand
TCGGGGATGACGTCGGCGAAGCCGTCGATCTCGGGCGTAACACCGGAGCCGACGGGGTTGGTGATCCGCACGAACTGGATCGACGAGAGTCCTGTCGAGGAGAAGTCAAAGCCGGCCCCGCCGGCTCCGGTGTTACGCCCGAGATCGACGGCTTCGCCGACGTCATCCCCGAACCGTCGGCGCTGAGCCTGTTGCTGGGCGGGCTTTTCCTAAGGAGAAAGCGTTGAGCCGCACCGCGTTCACGCTCGTCGAACTGCTCGTTGTCATCGGCATCATCGCGCTGCTGCTCGCGCTGCTCCTGCCCTCGCTGGGGTCGGCGCGAGCAAGCGCGAAGTCGGTCAACTGCCTGAGCAATCTCAAGCAGATGGCCGGGGCTTCGCTGATGTATGCCAATGACAACGGGGGTTTGTTGCCGATCGCCTACGCCTACAACGGGACGACGCAGATCGCCTCGTGGGACTACATGCCCGACGACACGCCGGGCGTGCTATGGCAGGGCGTGCGCCAAGGTTTGGTGCAACAGTGTCCGAGCTTCGAGGGCAACGCCAACGCCGATGACCCGTACACGGGTTACAACTACAACACTTCGCATCTGGCGAGCTTCCGTGACCCGTTCGCCGACTGGACGCAAGGGCCGAGGCTCGTGGCGATCAAGCAATCGAGCAAGACCGCGCTCTTCGGCGACGGCGGTTGGCGTGGCGGGGCGAACAAGTACATGCGCTCGCCCATCGCCGAGCCGCGCGAGAACGGCTTCTCCGCCCGTTTCGCCGGCACGCAGCACTTCCGCCATGAGGGTGCCACCAACCTCGCCCACCCTGATGGCCACGCCGCCGCCCACCGCGAACGCTTCGACAACGACGACCCCAACGTCTCCGAGGACACCGGCTGGGTCAGCGAAGACAACACGCTGTATGACACGAAGTGACCCGCGCTAGGCTTGCCTCATGCTCCCTCGCGCACGCATTCTCTCGGTCGGTGACGAATTGGTCACCGGCTCGACGCTCGACACCAATACCGCTCACATCGCCAAGCTTCTCGTGACCCACGGCTTTGACGTTGTGGGGCATGCGACACTGCCGGACGGGCGTGAGATCGTTGCGGATGCGATCCGTGATGCCGTGGCCGACGCTCGGCTACTCGTCATCACCGGCGGCATCGGCCCGACCGAAGACGACCTCACGCGCGAGGCGCTCGCTGACGTCGCAGGTTGCGGGTTGGTTCGCGATGAAGCTTGGATTCAACACCTCCGTGAACTGTTTGCCAAGATCGGGCGTGAGTTGAAGCCGGGCAATCTCAAGCAGGCCGACCATCCGGCAACCGGTGCGCTGCTGCACAACCCCGTCGGCACGGCCGCCGGCTTGCGGCAAGACATCGACGACTGCACCGTTTTTGTCGTGCCCGGCGTCCCCAAGGAGATGCGACGGATGGTTGACGACCACGTTCTGCCGTGGGCGAAAGAGCACGGCGGCGGTGGGGCGTTTGCCCTGCGGACGCTCCACACGATCGGCCGGGGTGAGAGCGACGTGGCCGCTTTGCTCGGCGAACTTCACGAACGGGGCCGCAACCCGGAAGTTGGCACCACCGCGGCGCACGGGATCGTGTCGTTGCGCCTGTATTGCCGTGCCGATTCACAAGCCGATGCCGAGCGGATGCTCGATGAAACCGAGGCCCAATGTCGGGCGACGCTCGGCAACTTTATCTTCGGTAACGGTGACGAGACGCTGGCGAGCGTCATCGTGAAAACCCTTTCTGATCGGGGTGAAACGGTCGCCACGGCCGAGAGCTGCACCGGGGGTCTTGTCGCGAAGATGATCACCGATGTCGCGGGGTCGAGCGGGGTGTTTCAGCATGGCTGGGTGACTTACTCGAATGGAGCCAAGCACGATCAACTCGGCGTCGAGATCGGTGCGGAAGGGGCGGTCAGCGAGTCGACGGTGGTGCAGATGGCCGAGGGTGCTCGACGTGTCGCCGGTTCGACGTACGCGCTGAGCCTCAGCGGCGTGGCCGGTCCGGGCGGCGGGAGCGACGAGAAGCCGGTCGGCACTGTTTGTATCGCGCTGGCCACGCCGACGAACACCACGGCGGAGAAGTTCGTCTTTCCCGGCGACCGCGATTGGGTTCGCACCCGTGCCGCTCTTGCCGCATTGAACATGCTGCGTCGATCGATGATCTAAAACGTTCCGCCGAAGGTCTCGAACAGCACGGCCCAGCCGTTGTAGAGGCCGTGAACGAGCGCGGCCGCGGTGAGCCAGAATCCGGCGAGGCTCACCCTTGCCGGGCGGCGTGTTCGCACCACCGATCGCCACACTCGTATCGCCCCGAGTCCCGCGATCCCACTGCAGCCGACGTGCAGCAACACGCACACCGTCCAGCGCCACCGCCACAGCTCCGGCGACGCGTCTGGGATGTAGACGTAGAGGTACAGCACGTTCTCGATGGCCGCGAACCCCAAACCGCTCGCGAGCATGCAAAGCCCGATTTGGGCCGACGATCGGAAGAGATACGGCTTGCGTTCGACCACCCAGAGCGCGATCGCGGCCTTGAGCATCTCTTCGACGACGGGCGCGACGAACACGACGGCGATGATCCCGAACGCGCCCCGGCCGGTCGCATCGAGCAGCGTGCCGAACACCGCGAACGGGCCGGCGCACACTGCGATCAGCAACGCGTAGGCCCACGACTTTCCCGAACCGATCTGTTTGGCCTCGAACCAGCGTGCGAACGTCACGGCGTCGTCGGGCAAGTCGCCACCGACTTCCGCGGAGAACGTCGGTTCGTCCCAAACCGCGGTGAGGTGCGCGTCACCGGCCGAGGCCGCTCCACGCGGTGCAGGCTCGGGTCGCCCCGACACGCTCGCGCTGAACTGCGGCTCGGCGTACACGTCATGCAACGCGTTGCGCTCGTCGACCGGCTTGCGATAGTCCAACGGCTCGGCCATCAGCGTGCCCGTTTGTACGCGGTCCCGCTCGCCACAATGCAGACATATGTCGCCGGGTTGTTCTGGCGGTAGACGGCGTTGGCGATGTCGGCCGTGTCGATCCGCAGGTTGCAGATCCCGTCGTACCCGAGCGACACCGCTTGCTCGGTCAGCCGCAGAATCGCCTCCTCGCGTGTACGGAACATCAGCAACCGATAGCTGCGTAGTTCGCCGCCGAAAATCTTTTTCAGTGCCGCGAGCAGTCCCTTGAGATACCCCGCCGAGTAAACAGCCTCGGCCGTCACGAGCGACACCTGCACGGTCGGGTCGACCTGCGGCATTGCCTGCGTGTCCGACAATGGCACATGTGCGAGGGCTCCCTTGCGTCGTTTGATCTGTCGGAGGTGGCGTTTCTCGAAGTACGCTCCGAGCGTCAGGCCGAAGAGCACCAGCGCGACGGGAAACGCGAACGTGCAGACCATCGACACGATGAAGCCGATGTCGTCGCCGTTGGCGAGCATGAGGTTCGGCACGATCACGACGGCTCCGGCAGGGGTGGCACTTCCGGGACGCCGGTCGTGTCGGTTGTCTGTGTCCGTGGGTCGCCGTCAGGCTCGACGATGACTGCGGTGCCGTACGCGTACAACTCCGCAGCGCCGCTGGTGACCGCCGACGTGCTGAAGCGAACGTTTACCACGGCATTCGCCCCGAGTTGCTGAGCCTGCATGAGCAGCCGTTCGATCGCCTCGCGGCGGGCTTCGACGAGAAGCTCGGTGTACCCGCGCAACTCGCCGCCGGCGAGGTTCTTGAGCGATGCGGCAATGTCCCTTCCGAGATGTTTGGCCCGGACCGTGTTGCCCTGAACCAACCCCCGCACGGCGGTGATGCGATACCCGGGCACGTTTTCTGTGTTGACGACGATCATGTTCGAGACGCGTATCATGCCACCGACGCGCCCGTAGCTCAATTGGATAGAGCATCGGTCTTCGGAACCGAGGGTTAGAGGTTCGAGTCCTCTCGGGCGTGCTGAGTCGTGAAGGGCGGGTGGGGCGATGCTGCTGCAGATTTCGACGACGCATGAGCCGGCAACCGATCTCGGTTATCTGCTACACAAGAACCCCGGCCGACCGCAGGCGAAGGGGCTTTCCTTCGGCACAGCACATGTGTTCTACACCGACGCGTCACCGAGAAAGTGCACCGCCACGTTGATGCTCGAGATCGACCCGGTGTCATTGCGGCGCCGCGGGCCGGGCCTGTCGTTGGCCGAATATGTCAGCGATCGGCCATATGCGGCATCGTCGTTTCTCTCAGTCGCCATCGCACAGGTCTACGGCACCGCGCTCTCCGGCACCTGTAAGCAGCGGCCCGAGTTGGTCGAGACCTCGATCCCGTTGACGACGACCGTCGGCCCGGTTCCGTGCCGTGGCGGCGAGGGTTTCCTGCGCGATCTCTTCGAGCCGCTCGGCTACGTGGTCGACACTCTGCAACATCCGCTCGACGAGCAGTTCCCCGAGTGGGGCGGCGGCACGTACTTCACGGTGACACTCACCCAGACGATTCGGCTCGCGGATCTGCTCAGCCACTTGTACGTGTTGCTACCGGTGCTCGATGCGGACAAGCACTACTTCGTCGGCAGCGATGAGGTGGACAAGCTGCTGCGCCACGGCGAGGGCTGGCTCGCGGAACATACGCAGAAGCCGGCCATCGCCCGGCGGTATCTCAAGAAGCGTCAGTCACTCGTTGCTGAGGCGTTGCGTCGCTTGGCGGTCGACGAGCCGGATGATCCCGACGCGCAGGAACTGGCGATCGAGAAACCGATCAGCCTGCACGAGCAACGGCTCGACGCGGTGACGCACGCGCTGATCGACGCCGGAGCTGAGCGCGTGGTCGATCTCGGCTGTGGCGAAGGCCGGCTGTTGCGACGACTTCTGGACGAGCGATCGGTCCAGCAGGTCGTCGGCGTCGACGTGTCGAGCCGGTCGCTGGAGTTCGCTGAGCGTCGGCTGAAACTGGGTCGCATGCCGGTGGTCAAGCGGCAGCGGATCGCGTTGCTCCACGGCTCGCTGACCTACCGCGATCGCCGGCTCGAGACTGATCCGCCGTTCGACGCGGCCTGCCTCGTCGAGGTTATCGAGCACCTCGATCCGCCGCGCCTCACCGCACTGCGTCGGGTCGTGTTCGAGTTCGTTCGCCCAACGCGCGTGATCCTCACCACGCCCAACCGTGAGTACAACGTGCACTGGGAGACACTACCGGCCGGACAAATGCGGCATCGCGATCACCGATTCGAGTGGGATCGCGCCGAGTTCGCCGCGTGGTGCGACGCGGCGGCTGAGGCGTTCGGTTACGTCGTCACCTACGCCCCGATCGGCGACGACCACCCCGACACTGGTCCGCCCACGCAGATGGCGATCTTCACGCGGGAGGCGTCGTGACCATCGACATTCCCGAGCTGTGCCTCGTCGTGCTCATGGGACCCAGCGGGTCCGGCAAGAGCACATTCGCGCGCATCCACTTTGCGTCGACCGAGGTGCTCAGCAGTGACGTATGTCGCGGCCTGGTCAGCGATGACGAGAACGACCAAACCGTCAGCGGTGACGCGTTCGACGTGCTGCACTACATCGCCGGCAAGCGTCTCGCGCTTGGCAAACTCACCGTCGTCGACGCGACCAACGTGCGCAAGGAAGACCGGGCATCGCTGGTGCAGTTGGCGCGGGCGCACGATGTGCTGCCTGTTGCGATCGTGCTGAAGATGCCCGAGAAGCTTTGCCAGGAACGCAACGAAGCCCGTCCCGACCGCCAGTTCGGCAAGCACGTCATTCGGAACCAGTTGATCGCGCTCCGCCGCGGCCTGCGCGGTTTCAAGCGGGAGGGGTTCCGGCAGATCCATGTCTTCGAGTCACCCGACGAGCTGGCGTCCGTGGAGATCGGGCGGACGAGGCTGTGGAACGATCGCCGCGACGATGCCGGGCCGTTCGACGTCATTGGCGATGTGCACGGCTGCGCAGACGAGCTCTGCGACCTGCTCGAATCGCTCGGCTATCAAACAACCAAGCGGTTTCACATCGTTCCTCCACCGGGGCGGAAGGCGGTTTTCGTCGGCGACCTCGTCGACCGCGGGCCGGACTCGCTGGGTGTGTTGAACATCGTGCGTCACATGGTCGCCGCCGGCACCGCGCTTTGCGTGCCGGGCAATCACGACGCGAAGCTGCTCAAAGCGCTGAAGGGCCGCAAGGTGCAACGCAACCACGGTCTCGCCGAGACCATGGACCAGATCGAGGCCGACGCCGGCGACGATCTACCCGCGATCACGTCGTTCCTCAATCGACTCGTGAGCCACTACGTTCTCGATGTCGGCAAGCTCGTTGTCGCACACGCCGGTTTGAAGGAGAAGTACATCGGTCGGGCGTCGCGGCGGGTGCGTGAGTTTGCGCTCTACGGCGACACGACCGGCGAGACCGACGAGCATGGCCTGCCGGTGCGGCTCAACTGGGCCGCTGACTACCGCGGTGACGCCACCCTTGTCTACGGCCACACGCCGGTCGCCGACCCGCAATGGCTCAACAACACTGTCAACATCGACACCGGCTGCGTCTTCGGCGGCAAGCTCACAGCGTTGCGCTGGCCCGAGCGGGAGTTCGTGTCCGTTCCGGCAAAGTCGAAGTACGCCGAGCCGGGCCGGCCGTTCCTCGAAGCGGACCGCCCCCAGCAGTACGAGCACGACGATGTTCTCGACTTGGCCGACGTCACCGGCAAGCGCGTCATCGAAACGTGCTTGCAGCGGAGCGTGATCGTCCGCGCCGAGAACGCGGCGGCGGCGCTGGAGGTGATGAGCCGATTCACGATCGACCCGCGTTGGCTGATCCACCTGCCGCCGACGATGAGCCCTTGTGAGACGAGCAAACGTGACGATCTGCTGGAGCATCCCGACGAGGCGTTCAACTACTTTCGCAACGCCGGGATCGAATGTTTGGTTTGTCAGGAGAAGCACATGGGCAGCCGGGCGATCGTCGTGGTGTGTCGCGACGAGTCGTTGGCCATCGAGCGGTTCGGCGTCGAGTCGGCCCCGGACGCCGGTGTGATCTACACGCGCACCGGTCGACCGTTCTTCGACGACGGCATCACCGGCGAGTTGCTAAACATCGTGCGAAACGCCTTAACTGCCGCGGGATTCTGGGACGAGTTCGAGACGGACTGGTTTTGTCTGGACTGTGAACTGATGCCGTGGTCGGCCAAGGCGCAGGATCTGCTGCGGACGCAGTACGCGGCGGTTGGCAGCGCGGCGGAGGCCGGCCTGTCGGCTGCGATCGAGGCGCTGCGGTCGGCGACGTTGCCGGACGACCCGCACGTGTCCGGGCTGCTCCAACGCACCGAGCGTCGGCGTGAGCACATCGCGCGCTACGTTGACGCCTATCGGCGATACTGCTGGCCGGTCGCGTCGGTCGCCGACTTGAAGCTCGCGCCGTTCCACCTGCTTGCGTCTGAGGGGAAAGTTCACACTGATGGCGACCATGCCTGGCACATGTCGACGCTTGCGCGTCTCGCCGGCGGTCCGGTCATCGCAACGAACCATCGCGTGGTCGAGCTTGCCGATGATCGCAGCGTCGTCGACGCCGTGGCGTGGTGGGAACAGCTCACCGGTGACGGCGGTGAGGGGATAGTCGTGAAGCCGATCGACTGGATCAATCACGGACCGCGTGGATTCGTGCAACCCGCAATGAAAGTTCGTGGACGCGAGTACCTGCGGATCATTTACGGACCCGAGTACATCTCCCACCTCGCCCAGCTGCGCGGGCGACACCTCGGCGGTAAGCGGTCGATGGCGCTGCGTGAGTTCTCCCTCGGGCTCGAAGCGTTACACCGCTTCATCGATCGCGAGCCGCTTCGTCGGGTGCACGAGTGTGTGTTCGGCGTGCTCGCTTTGGAGAGCGAGCCGGTCGATCCGCGGTTATGACGGGATCGGCGGCGCGGCGCGTCGCCGACGTTCGCGTTGGACGGCGTTGTAGGTGTAGATGGCCAGGGCGATCCAGATGAGGCCGAAGGTGATGACGTTGTCGGGGCCGAACGTTTCGCCGAGGACGAGTGTGGCGATGAGCATTTGCAGGGTCGGGCCGAGGTACTGGATGAAGCCGAGGCTGCTGAGGGTGAGGCGTTTGGCGGCCCCGCCGTAAAGCAGCAGTGGTGCGACGGTCATCACGCCGCTGAGCGAGAGCATCGCATGCAGGCCAACACTCCACGGCACCTCATCGACCTGGCCGCTTCCGTGCATGAACACGACGTACACGACGCCGAGCGGGGCGAGGATGAAGGTTTCGACCGAGAGCGCGGTCCGGCTGTCGGCGGCGGCGGTCTTGCGGATCAGCGAGTAGAGGCCGAACGACGCCGGCAACACGATCGCGATCCACGGCAGCGCGCCAGTGGCGTAAATCTTGTACGCCACGCCGGCGCTTGCGAGCGCGAGGCAACCGAGTTGGACGCGGTTGAGCCGTTCGCCCAGGAAGACGACGCCGAGCCCAACGATCGCAAGCGGTGAAATGAAATAGGCGAGCGAAGCTTCCAACGCCCGTCCGGTGGTGACGGCGTAGATGAACACGAGCCAGTTGATCGCGATCAGCACCGACGTGCTCAGCAACTTGGCGAGTGTCTTGCGGTCCGCGATGGCCGAACGCATCGAGGCGTTGATCTTGATCACGGGCAAGAGCGCGGCCATCAGCAATGCGGCCCAGATGATCCGATAGCCAAGAATCATCGGTGGCGGCACTACTTTGACCAGCACAAAGTACAGCGGGAACAAACCCCACATCACATGCGCCGATACGCCCATGGCGATTCCAGCGTGTGTCGATGACAGGGGTTCAATGCGCCGCAGCATGAACGCCAACGGTAGGGGCGGGGCTGAAGCCGCAGCGGTCGAGCCCGGTCTGCACCTGGGGAATTTCGCGAGAAAGATCCCACATGAGCCCGCTGCGGTGGTTCTCGATCATGAGTACGGTCGGGCCGACGTCGACGCCGAGCAGGTCGGGCGCGACCCAGGGGAAAGTGTCGTTGAACGTACGGTTGAGCAGGCCACGCTGATGAAAGTTTTGCATGGCCGGCAGCACGACGTCCGGGCAGAGCGGGAGTGCGGCCGCTGTCATCGGTGCGCAGATCGTGCCGTCGTCCGGGCCGCAAGGGACCGATCGGGCGTGGTAGGTGTAGTAGCGGCGACCGTTGTGTTCGCCGAGGTGCGGGCCATCACTGGCGGTGACGCCGAAGCAATCGGCGGCGTAGCTGGCAAAGCCGTCGGGGTTCGCCCCGGCGTAAGTCGACTGCATGCGTGTGGCGCGCTCGGCGTTGGCGTGATAGTCGAAGCCGTGCTCGGCCGTGAACGCGTCGTGTCGACCACGCAGATCGAGGAAACAGATCGGGAAAAGGTGGGTAAACAGCGGGCCGCAGAAGATGTAAGTCTGGCCGTAGTGCGTTTCGATCGTGTAGTCCTCCAGCCATGCGTCGTAACAGTCGGCGGGGACGGGGTGGGTGCGTGAGCCGAGCGCGAGCGGTTGCAGCAGCAGCGCTTCGTTGTAGCCGTGCCAATGGTACTTCATGAACCGGCCCGACGATTTGCCGTGCGGATGCCAGCCGTGGGAGATGCGGCGTTGCCCGTGACGCATCCAGTTCCAGTCGATCGCGTCGGTCAGAACCTCGACGTGTTCGGAGAGTTCCGCGTCATCGAAGTACGCGCCCGCCCAGAGCAAGCCGGCCGCGAGCAGGGCGGTGTCAATGCTCGATAGCTCACTCTTCCAGATACGCCGACCGGTATCGGGGCAGAGAAAGTGATAGAAGAAGCCGTTCTTCCCGGCGGCGAAGGCGTCGTTGGACTGCTCCGAGGCACGCAAGTTCGCGGCGACGGTGCGGAGGCGTTCAAGGGCGTCAGTACGCTTGATCCAGCCGCGTTCGACACCGACGGCAAAAGCCGCGAAACCGAAGCCGGTTGCGGCGGAGCTGATCGGGGAAGTGGTGCTGTCGCGATCGAGCACACCCATCGGTCGCCAGTGCGCCGGGTTGGCGAAGAAGTCGAACGCGTGGCGCTGGGCTACGTCAATGAGTTGGTCGTCGCTGATGCGGCGATGTCTCAACGGGCCAGACCTTGGCCAGTGAGTGCGCGGGCGATGGTGTTGGAGCTGTTGGGCGCGCGTCGGACGCCGCCCTCGCCGCCGACGATCTCGACGTCGGGCTCGGCACCTTCCACCTCGGGTTTGCCGATGACCTTGGCGATCTGGTTGACCTCGTCCTGCTTGGCAGAAAGGCGCTGGTCGATCTCGTTGCGCTGCTGCACGAGCTCTTCGAGCTCGGCGACGGCGGTGTTGTACAGATCCTCGCCCTCGGCGAGCCAGTCGTTGAAGTTCTTACTCACGGGCGATCTCCTTGGTGCAACCGTACTTGACGGTAGACCGCCGGGCAAAGCAACAGGCGTTATCGGCGAAAGAACAGTTCGTACCGAGTGCGAGCTTATCGGCGGCGCCGCGGCAACAACAATGCCGCTCCGGTCGCGAGCAGACCCATGACCGCCGGCTCGGGGAAGCTCACGCCGACGATCGCGACGTCGGTCGAGACGCGGCCGCCGATAATGTGATCCGTGATGTTGTGGTACAGGGACTCGTCGTAGACACGCTCCCAGCCGTCGGTCTCGTTGAACGCCCAGAGCTTGAGTCGCTCGATCGGCGCTCCGGTCGCGGCGGCGGCGTTCGGGTCGTACGGGACGGCAATCTCGATCTCGTCGAACTGCGAGGGAAGCTCCACCGCGAGTGCTTCGCCTTCGATGTCCCACATCGCGATGAACGTGTGTTGACCGGGCGTCTCGGGGGCTGCGTCGCTGAGCGGGTCGATGGGCTGGTCGAAGAGCGATTCGGACGGCAAGACCGACGTCGGCGGGGCGACCTCCGCCATGGCGATGGCCTGCGTCGAAACTTGGACGGGCGGGAGCACGGCGGCATACGCCTGCGTCGGCGGCGTCGCGCGACCGGCGATCGCCACCAGTTCCGGTGACGGGCTCGGCGGAAGGATGGTGGTCGGGGCCGACGACCTTGCGGCGACGACCGGCATCGACGAGGTCGGCGTAGTGGGTGTGGGTGATGCGACAGGTGCCGGGTCGTTCGCGGGTGTGTTGTTAGCGACTTCGGTCGGCGCTTCGGGCTGCGGTGTCGACGGCTCGGGTGTTGCAGCCCCAGGCGCGGTGCGGCCGGGCTGCGAGCGTCCATTGCCGGCGCTGGCTGGAGTCGAACGCGCCACGGCGGTGTCGGCCGCCGGAGCGGTATCGATCGGCCGGGCGACAGGGCGGTCTGGGCCTTGCGGTCCGACGGAAGGAGCGGCACCGGGCGATTCCTGCGGCAGCACCAACGGGCGGCTGCCCGATGCAACCGGCCGCACGGGGATACTCGCATCGCCGGAGACGTTCGCCGGTCGGACGTTCGCCCACTGGCGGCGTCGCTCGGCGAGATTGTCGATGAACGGATTGGACTTCAACGCCGCGACCTGCGGCAGGGGCAAACCGTTCGAGCCGTCGTCCGCATCGGTCAGCTCGGTGTCGTTGATGCTGCCGAGATTGAGCGATCTTTCGATCGTGGGGAGGTTCGACGGAAACTCCAAGGTCGGCCAGAAGTTCTGCACGTCGAAGAGACGGGGGGTGCCGTCCATGACGTTCTCCACGGCGTCATGGATGGATTCGCTTGCCCCGGCATAGTGGGCGGCAAAACCGCCGCCGGTCAGGATCGTGCTCCCAGCCGCGAACATCAGGGCCATCATCTTGGCCTTGCCCATGCTCAAGGCGGCGGTCGATTCGGTCAGGGCAAGGACCTTGGCCGAAACGTCCGAACCGAGCAGGGCGGACACGCCGCCGTTCCCGGCCGCGATCTCGCCGGCCGCCACGGAGGTTTGTTGCATCATCGACGAGCCGATCGCGGTGCGGACGGCGTCGGTCAGCAACGCGGTCATTGCGACACCCGCCATCGTGACGCCGCGAGACTCGAGGCTCTTGGCGAGCATGTTCCGGGCCCGGTGCAACCGAACGCCCAGCGTGTTGGCACGACAACCAAGCTCGCTAGCGATCTCGTCCCGGCTCATCCCGCCGAAGTGGAACAAGATGATCGGCATCCGGTATTTCACCGGCAGTTCGTCGATGCACTCCCGCACGATCCGACGGCGTTCTTCGGTCCCGACATGATGGTCGGCGAGCTTTTCGCCGTCGTTCCAGATGGGTCGGTCATTCTCGCGCTTGACCCGGCGCTTCTTGGTCCGCAGCGCATCGAGCGAGAGGCGGTGGGACACCTTGCGGAGCCAAGGCCCGACCTTGTGGACGTTCTTAGTCGCTTTGTGGCGACTGGCGAGCATCAGGAACGTCGCCTGTGTGACGTCCTCGGCCTCGTGATCGTCACGAAGCACGCGACGGCAGGTCGAGAAAACCATGCCCCCGTAACGGTTCATCAGCTCTTCGAACGCGCCGTTGTCGTTGTTGTCGTGGAACTCGGTGAGGAGTTCCACGGGTTCGAGGTCTTCGAGATCGGGGCGTTGCCCGGTGGTGAGTCGTCCGTTGTTGCGGAAGCGTGGGACGCCGTCGAGGTCTTTGAGCCGGTTGTGGCCTGGGGTCTCGCGTTTGACGGGCAAGCCATTTGCGGGCGCGACGGAACGCCCCTCGACGCCATTACAGCGCCGAATGCCGTTTTTCTCGCCACCACGGGTGTGGCCGGTGATACTGCTTTGCCTGCCTGACATGTCGCTCCCGGAGCCCTGGGCCCGTTGGCAATGAGACGCCACGGTCCGACGGGTTGTTCCAGAAAAATCTGCGACGCCGTCCCCGTTGCAGGATTCGGAACTTGGAAGCCGATCAGATTCGGGCGTCTCGCGGATCAAGCTTTGGAGTATAACGGCTTGGCGGAATGCGCTCATGCGACAACAGCGATATCAGCCTGCAAACACGCTCGGATACCTTCTCGGCGGCATCGGCCGGGGCGTCGTGAGGCTTGTGTTTTTGTTCTGCATCGGCCTTTCCTTGCTATCGGGCACGTTTTGGTACCGCAGCCCGCACACGTTCGACGTCGTGGAATCCGCGACGCCCGACCACGCCTGGATGATCGTCAGCGGCGTGGATCGCCTGGTGATACGGAGTCTTTCACAGCCGTGGGGTAGCCAGGACGATTTCGTTCCGTTCGATTGGAACTACCGCAACATGCCGGCCGCGACCGGGGAAGATCCCTGGCAGGACAGCGGCTGGAAGCTGATCGGGATTGATTGGGGGCAACTCACGCCGGTGCCCCAGATGCCGTTCGAAGGAACGTGGGTTCGGATCAAGTGGTCGACGCTGATGGTGCTTTTCGCAGTGCCGCCGCTGGCGTGGACGATCTGGCGTCGGGTGCGGGATCGGCGTCGTGAGTTTCTTGTGGCAGGATATTGCCCCAAATGTGAGTTTCCGCTCAACGCCTGTGCGTGTGAAGACGGGCAGGATCGTGCCAATCTGTCGCACTGAAACGCGCTTGTTCGCATAAGTTATTCGGCTTCATTCATTTAACGCACGGCATTGTCGTGGACGGCTCCGCAGAACGCGGTTTGACAGGGCGCGCGCGGGGTCGGTATATTTCGTAACTCGCCGGGGCGAAACCGGTGTAGATTGAGTTCGACAACCCAGTTCAGGCGACTGGCCTCCGGCCGGTTCGCCCCACCCTCCCGAAGGCGGAATCTTGGAGCCACCCCTTCGGGAGCTTTTAATTCATCCGCCGCTTCCGACCGTGGCCAAGCGCTTGTCCAAACGCCGACGCACGCTCCGACGCATGTTGCGGTGGGGCGTGCTGGTGTTTGTCGTGGTTTGGGTCGCGCAGCTCGCGGCGATTGCCGTGCGTTTGGACGAGCCGACGTGGACGAAGTACTGGGAGATGCGAGGCTTCTACCGGCCCGGGTTGATCGCGTTTCGCAACGTGGCCGAGCCGTGGTTGCCCGGCGATTACTTCGCATGGCACTCCAAGCGTGGCGCGACCGCCGGCTTCGTCTTCGCAACCGGTTTGTACGCGCTGCCGGCGATTCCGGTCGGCATGCTCGTGAGTTGGCGTTACCGGTAATTGGTGAACTGCAACGGAATCTCTGGGCCGTTTTCCTTGAGGTCTTTCATCACCGCTTGCAGGTCGTCCCGCTTCGGGCCTTTGACGCGCACGGTGTCCCCCTCGATCTGGGCGTTGACCTTGAGCTTCTGGTCTTTCTGCAGTTCCTTGATCCGTTTGGTGATCTGCTTGGCGGTGTCCTTGTCGATGCCACTGCGGAGCTTGGCGACTTGTCGGAGCGTGCCGCCCGATGCGTCTTCGGGATTTTGCAGGTCGAGCGCGCTCGGCTCGATGCCGCGCTTGATCAGCTTCTCGGTCACGACCTGCCGGACGGCCTTGAGTTGCTGGTCCTGGTCGGCGGTGAAGGTGAGCGTTTCGTCCTTGCGGTTGAACTCCACGCCGGCCGACGAGCCCTTGAAGTCGTAGCGCGTGCCGACCTCGCGTTGGGCCTGATTGATGGCGTTGTCGACTTCCTGCATATCGATTTCGCTCACGATGTCAAAGCTGTTGTCCTTCGCCATGACGGGAGCTTACGCGCGGAGTTCTTGCGGAGTTCAAACGTCGGCGAGCACCTCGGCGAGAAACGCGTTGACGTCGGCGGAGTGCGAGAGGTTGATCAAGTGTCGGCCGTCGATGAGGCGTTCGATGTCGTCGGTCGGCGGGATGACATGGTCGGTGCGACCGTGTACTCGGCGAACCGGCGTGAACGGTTCGGTCGCGCCGGCCCAGTTGACACAGGCGCGTGCCGCCCACCTGGTAAACGGCACGTCGGTTTCTCGAGCGATCGCGGCAAGCCTGTCGACGTTCTCGCCGTCAATGCCTTGCCATCGCGCCGACCAACGCACAACGGGGCTGTTCAGCACGAGCGTTGCGATCGGCGTTGGGGTGATGCTCACGAGCCGGGCGATCGTGCGGAACTGCAGGGAGATTTGCCGTGGCGTCGTGCATGCCCCGACGAGAACGACCGCCCGCGGCCGAAGCGTCGCCGCCATTTCCAAGGCGCACATCCCGCCGAAGCTGATGCCGCCGATGCAAAAGTCGTCGTCCAGGTCGAGCGTCTTGCGGATGTGATCGGCGAACCTTGCGCAGTAAGCATCGAGCGTCTCACGTGGCCGCTCCGGGATGAATGTCGGCACCGCCAAGGTCGGTTCGATATCGAGCTGTGGTTCGTAGAGTCGTCGGTTCGCCCCAAGCCCGGGGATCAGAATCAGTTTTGCCGGCGCGACTTGCTCGCATCGGTGCCCGGGGATCGGGCGTGGTTCGGTCGGTTCGTTGGGGCCGACGAGCTTTGGGCGTTGGTGTTGAACCGACACCAATGCATCATCACGAGCAGATGCAGGAACCGCCAACGCTGGAAACTTCCAACCCTGATCAAACGCCTCCGGCCGAGACGCCCCCGGCCGACTCTCCCGACGCGGGCGTGGCCGACGACATCGAGGGCGTTACGCCGAGGGCCGAGGATCTCGACACGATCCTGCAGCAGCTCGACGAAATGTGGCGTGGGTTTCTTCAGCTCGTGCCGCAGCTCGTGTTGGCGATAGCCGTGGTGTTCCTGACGGCCGCGCTGGCACGGTTTGTTTCGTTTGTCACCAAGAAGGTCATCGGCCGGTTCAAGGTGCGTCAGTCGCTCATCGACCTCATCGGGCAGATCGCGTACATCGTGTTCTGGTTGGTCGGCCTACTGGTCGCGGGGGTGATCGTGTTCCCGGATTTGACGGTCGGCCGACTCGTTGCGGGGCTGGGCATCGGGTCGATCGCGCTGGGGTTTGCGTTCAAGGACATCGTCGAAAACCTGATCGCCGGCTTTCTGATTCTCTGGCGCTACCCGATCGAGATCGGCGACTACATCGACTGCGACGGCGTTGCCGGCAAGGTCGAGGATATCAACATCCGCGCGACCCACGTCCGCACCGTCGAGGGCGATCTCATCATCGTCCCCAACTCCAAGCTGTTCCTGAACCCCACCTACAACCAGACCAACTGGCGTGAAAAGCGATTGACGGTCATCTGCGGGGTGGCATATGGCGAGGATGTCGATGCGTCGCGTGAAGTCATTCGCAAGGCGGTCGAAGCCTGCTCGACGGTTCGCAAGGGCCATCGGAAGGTCGAGGTTTTCGCCCAGGCGTTCGGTGCCAGCAGTATCGACTTCGAGGTGACGTGGTGGACCGGCAGCACCCCGTTGGAACTCCGCCAGAGTCGCGACGAAATCGTGGCTGCCGTCAAGCGTGCGCTCGACGATGCGGGCATCGAGATTCCGTTCCCGTACCGGACGCTCACGTTCAAGGAGCCCTTACCCTTGGTGCATCCAAGCCGCGACGAATCTTCCGAGGATTGACCGACTTTTGTCGTGGGTCGACACCAAGCGGGGGCTTAGTCTGTCGGCATGAAGATCAGTGTTATCGGGATGGGACGTGTCGGAAGTGCGACGGCGTTTGCCTTGGTAACGCGGGGCGTGCCGTCGGAGCTCATCTGCGTCGGAAGCACGCCCGAGTCGGTCGAAGGCGACGTGGTCGATTTGCAGCACGCGAGTGCGTTCATCAGGCCGATGCGAATCTGTGCCGGCACGATCGAGGAAACGGCCGGTAGCAACATCATCATCGTCGCGGCCTGTCGAGCGACCGACTCGGGCGGGGACCGTCTCCACGCCGCCGCCCCGAATGCCGCACTTCTTCGCGAGATCATTCCGCCGCTGGTGAAGGCATCGCCCAACGCGATCTTCCTGATCCTGAGCAACCCGGTCGATGTAGCAACCTATGTCGCGCTCAAGGCGTCACGTTTGAGCCCGCGCCAGGTTTTCGGTACCGGCACGCTCATCGACACCGGCCGGTTTCGTGCGCTGCTCAGTGCCGAGACCGGCGTCAACGCTCAGGACATCCGCGCCTATATCCTCGGCGAGCACGGCGAGAGCCAATTCCCCGCGCTCTCGGTCGCCAGTGCCGGTGGCGTGAAGTTCAAGGGTGGTGACGCCCGGGTGCAGGAGATTTTCGAACAAGCCCGCAAGGCCGGTTGGAACGTGTTTGAGAAGAAGGGCTACACCAACTATGCCATCGCGATGAGTGCGATGTTGATCTGCGACGCGATCGACCATGACAGCCGGGCAATCATGCCGGTGAGCACTTACGTTGACGGTTTTCACGGCGTGAGAGACGTGTGCCTGAGCTTGCCATGCGTCATCGGTCGGCACGGGGTGGAGCAGGTGTTGCCGATCGACCTCGACGAGAGTGAGACCAAGCAGCTCCGGACGAGCGCGGCGGTCCTGCGGAAAGTGATTCGCCAGGTCGCGGCGACATGATGGACCAACGGGAGTTCCCCGGCTGACCCGTCTCGGGAGCTATTGCTTACGCATCTCGTCTTGACGCATTGGCATGCCGTCAATCTGTTCGAAGATGTCGGTGAGGGAGACGAACGACGTTTCGCGGCGTTTGACGCCGCCGTCCTTGCCGATGAGCAGTGCGGCAAGCTGGTCGACCGGCACGTCGTATTCGAGTCGCAGCGATTGAATATCGTCGACCGTCAGTTCCCGATCGCTGGCATGTCCCAGGCGGGTGCCGATCGCGGTGACCAGCACCATGTCACGGTCGAGAAACGCTTCTTCGCTGGCGAGAACCGCACCGCGCATGCGTCGCAATGCATCGTGGCCTTCGTCGGGCGCGAAGATCAGCAGCGGGCGCTGTGCCCAGCGGTACTCGGACAGGGAAAACGGCTCGGCAAGTTCTTCGGTGGCTGGCATGGTGGCGGGTGCGTTGGGTTCGCACCCGCACCAGAGCAAAACAGCGACCAGCGCGAAGGGCCTCATCGAGAAAGTCTACGTCGAGACGAACGCGACGATGGCGGCGGTGACGCCGGCGATGAGACAAGCGGCGATTCGTTCGGGGATCGAAAGTCGGACGGTTTCGTCGGCCATGCATTTCTCCGGTTTGGCCGCGGCATAATGCCACGGCCCCGTGTCGGTCTGGCGGCCGACATTGAACGCACCTGCAACCTACGATCCGCCGCTCGAAAACGGAAAGAACCAGTCCCTATCGGACAGGCATACCGCCCCAAACCCCAAGCAAATGGCCAAAATCACCCTTGTCCTCGGTGTCCTGCTGATCATCCTCGGTGTCGGTGCGTACTCGGTCAGTACCAGCGATAAGCCCGAAACGGCACTGATTCCGGCGTACATCGGCGGGCTCTTTCTGGTGTTCGGGGGGCTGATGCTGCCAAAGGTGAAGCTGCTCACGATCATCGTCGCGCACTTGGCGGTGGTCATCGCCGCGCTGGCGCCGGGCGGCATCATCGTGCGTTGGGCCGGTGGGAACTTCGGCACCGCGCTCGCGACCTTCGTGCAGATCGCGACACTTGTGTTGCTTTGGGGTTACGTTGCGATTGGCGTACGGTCGTTCATTGTCGCACGTAAGCAACGCAAGCTCGCGGCGGCATAACCGCGTTGCGGAGCAACGCAGCTGTGCGCTCGATGTGCTTGTGAAAGCCGCGCCTAGCTGCGTTGCTCCGCAACGCGGTTATGCCGCTCACACTTTCCCGTCCGGCGCCCCGACGCGGGGTTGCAGGCCTTCGATCGGGCCGCGGTCGTCGCGCTTTTCCATGTCGTCCACTTTGAGCAGCTCGCGCATGAGCGTGGTGGCGTAGCTGCCCTTGGGGAGGTTGAAGGCGACGGTGATCTGCGGGCCGAAGTCGTCGACACCGCCGGCGAGTTCGGTCTGTTCGGGGCGGACGCGGATCGCGCGGCGTTCGCCTGGAAAGCTGCGGCCGGCGGCGGCAAAGTCTTCGGGCTTTACGCCGAACTCGGCGAAGACTTTCTGCTCCAACGCCAACGCTTCGGCCTTCGCCGCGAGCAGCTTCGGCCCCGGCAACGGGCCGGCCGGGCTGATCTCCCAGTTCGCACATCGCGGTTGCTCTTTCTCGACGTCCTCGACCACGAAGCAGCCACCGGTGTCGGTCTTCTTCGCGACGTCGCCGGGGATGAGCTTGTCGAAGATGCCTTGGCGAATCCGCTCCGCGACGACGGCGTTGAACACCGCCGACTGGGCGGCACTCACGAGCATCTCACGCTTGGACCTGGGCGTCTTACGGATCGCCTGCTCGCCGGCGCGGAGCAGTTCGAAGCCGCGCTCGGCGTTGTCGCCGTACTTGCCGAAGCGTTGCGGGCCGAAGTAGTTGGGCATGCCACGCTCGATCAGTTCGTTGAGCACGGGGCGGAGCTTGACAACATCGGTCGGGTTGACGTTGCGCACGATCACGGCGAAGCGGTTGCCCGAGAGGTGCCCGGCGTGGAGTTTTTTGCGGTGGTGTGCCGCCCAAAGCACCTGCAAATCGTCGGCTTGCAGCGCCATGACTTGCGAATCACGCGCACCAAGTGCGGTCATGCGTTGCTGGGTGACGGCCCACTTGTCCTTGCGGCCGGCGGTGCCGATGTTGCGTGGGTCGAGCCGGAGTGCGTTGGCGATGCGTCGAACGGCTTCGTCGGTCGTGATGCCGACTTTGCGGATTTCGAAGAGCACATGCTCGCCATCGCCGGTGGCCTCGTCGTCGGAGAGTTCCTGGACGAAGAAGTCGGTCGGTCGGGCTTTGATGGTGCCGCCGATGCCGGGGGCGCTGGTGAGATGAGGCAGTTCCACCGCTCACAGTAGCCGCGCCCACTCGAGCGCCGCATGCACACCGTCCTCCTCGTTGGACGGTGCGACGAAGTCGGCGATTTTCTTGATGTGCTTGTGACCGTTGCCCATCGCGACGGACCGGCCGGCCCATTTCATCATGCCGGCGTCGTTGAGGTTGTCGCCTATGGCCAGGGTCTGGCTTGCGCGGATGCCGAAGTGGCCGGCGATCTTCGACAGCGCGACGCCCTTGCTCACACGCTTGTCCATGATCTGCAGCAGGTCACGGTCGGTGTGCAGGATCTGAACGTCCTTGCGGAACTCGGCTAGCAGGGCGGTTTCGATCCGCGTGAGCATGGCCGGCTCACCGAGCATCATCAGTTTGGTGATCGGAAAGCGACAGAAGTCCTCGACCGGCCCGATCGCGTCTGGCTGGAACATCTTGCCGGTTTCTGTGGTGTGCTCCGGGTCGTTCTCACGGTCGGTGAACCACTTGTCCATGATCTCGGCATGGATGAGCACCTCGTCGAAAAGGTCGCGTGCGGTGTCGCACATGCGGAAACAGAGCTCGCCGGGGATCGGGCGGTGGAAGTGGGCCATGTTGCCCGGCTCGTCCCAGATGAGCGCGCCGTTGTAGTTGACCTGCCAAGTGTCGAGCCGGAGTTCGCGGTAGATCGGCCGGACCGAGCGGGGCGGGCGGGCGGTGGCGAGGACGACGCGCACGTCGGTCGTCTCACGCAGCTCGTGCAGCGCGTCGGCGGTCTTGGTGCTGACTTTCTTGTTCGCATCGAGCAGCGTGCCGTCAAGATCGATCGCGACCAAGCGGATCGGTAACGGACGTACGGCAGCCACGGGCGTCGTCATCGCTGCGATGATATGCCGATCACGCGAAATCGAACTCGCCGAAGTACGTGGCCTGGAATATCAGTCCCGGTCGGAAGCCGCCGATCATCAGCACGCGGCCGTCGGGTAGCAGTGCGACAGCCGGGCTGGTGCGCGGCTCGGTCGTCGTGCCGATCGTGCGCCAACTGTCATTGGCGAAGTCGTACTCGAAGATGTCATCCTCGGACTGGTTGTGCTCGGACTGTCCGGCGAAGATGTAGAGCTTGTCTTCCTTCTTCACCAGCGTCTGGTGCATGTGATTACGCGGCGCGGGCATCGAGGCACGCTGGGTCCAGCTGTTGGTTGCGGGGTCGTAGGAGTAGACCTCGGTGTGGGGCGTGAGTCCTTCGTCGTGGCCGGACTGGCTGCCGAAGAAGTACAGCAGGCCGTTGTGTGTCTCGGCGGCGAGGTGGTTGCGACCGACGGGCATGTCGGCCCGGCTTTGCCAGCCGGCGCCCTGGTTGTCGAGATTCAGCACCCAGTGCTCACGCGTGTCGACGCTGCGTGCGATGTTCTGGCCGCCCAGGAAGTGGAGGTTTCGGCCGATAAGAACAAGGTCACCGCCGGCGCGTTCGACAGGCAGGTCCGGCCCGCGCGACCAAGCGTCGTTGGTCGTGTCGTACTTCCACACCTTGCGTGAGCCGTAGATCTGCTCCAGGCCCTCGCGTCCGATGTACGCCCCGGCGAACCAGACTTCGTTGCCGACAGTTTCGACGCCCGCGTGGGTGATCGCCTCGGGCATATCGGCCATGCGGGTCCACTGATTGTTGCGGAAGCGGTAGACGTCGCGGACGCTGGAGAAGTCGACGCGGTAGCCGCCGAAGATGAAGACGTCATCGCCGACGACGGCCTTGCTGCTCTCGGCGTAGCTGCGTCCGGGTTGGGGCGCGTCGGTCCACGTAATGCCGGTGACGTTGGGGCCGGTGTTGTCGTCGCCGTTGTCATCCCCGCCGCCGGTGTTACCGTCGCTACCGCCGCTGCCATTGGAGCCAACGGTCGCGATGCGGACGTTGTCGAAGGCGTAGAAGCCGGCCGTGGTCCTTGCCTGAATCTCGATCTGGAACTCGCCGGCCGGGATGGCATCAAGGGTCACCGTGACCGTGCCGGTCACCGGGTCGCGGAAGGATTGGACCACCTGCGACTGGCCGCCGATGCGGACGTTGACGTTGAGTTGCCCGGCCACGTTCGCGCTGCTGCTCACGTCGACGCTGAAGCGGTACGTGTCGCCTGCGGGAAGGTTGAGCCTGGGCGTGTACCAGCTTGCGAAGCCGCCGGTGTTCTCGGCGACGAGTCGGCCGTCGCGAACGCCGAAGAACCCGCCCGACTGAACGCCGCCGGTGTATGTACGCCACGAGAGTGCGCCGGTGCCTTGCTGGGTGCCGTTGGCCTGCGGGAAAGTTTCGACGAGGAAGTCGATGCCGGTGTTGTTACCGCCTCCGGTGTTGCCTCCACCGTCATCACCGCCGCCGTTGTCGCCACCGTTTCCGGTGTCGCCGCCACCTGTGTCGCCGCCGCCACCACCGCCGGTGTCCGTGCCGGGTTCCGTGATTTTCACGTTGTCGAACGTAAAGCTCCCGGCGGTCGTGCGTGCCTGGATTTCGATCTGGAACTGATCGGCCGGGATGTCGGCCAGCGAAACCCTGACGGTTCCGGTGACCGGGTTGCGGAAGGACTGGAGCAGTTGGTAGCTACCGCCGGCGATGCGGACGCCGACGTTGAGCTGGCCGGCCACGTCGGCGGAACTGCTCACGTCGACGGAGAACGTGTACGGCCCGCCGGTCGGCAGGGTGATCTTGGGCGTGTACCAGCTTGCGAAGCCGCCGGTGTTTTCGGCGACGAACGCGCCGTCGCGGACGCCGAAGAAGCCGCCGCCTTGGACGCCGCCGACATAGGTGCGCCACGGGAGTTCGCCGGTGCCTTGCTGGGTGCCGTTGGGCAGGTCGAAGGTTTCGACGAGGACGTCGGTCGCGGTGTCGCCGCCCGTGTCGCCGCCACCCGTATCGCCGCCATCACCGCCGCCCGCGTCACCGCCGCCGGTGTCCGCTGCCGCGCCGTCGGTGATGCGGATGTTGTCGAAGCGGAACTGCCCGGCCGTGGTACGTGCCTGGACCTCGATCTGAATCTGGCTCGCGTCGATGTCGTTGAGCTCGACCGTGATCACACCGTCGATGGGTCCGCGGAAGCTGCGGAGCAGTTGATACGCGCCGCCGTCGATGCGGACACCGACATTGAGCTGGCCGGCAACGTCGGCGGAACTGCTCGCGTCGATCGAGAAGTTGACTTGGCCGGAGTCGGGGATGGGCAGCTTGGCCGTGTACCACGAGCCGAAGCCGCCGGTGTTGTCGGCAACGAACTGGCCGTTGACAACGTCGAAGGTTCCGCCGGACTGAACGCCACCGGTGTAGGTGCGGAAGTCCAGGTTGCCGTTGCCGTCGAACTTCTGCTCGTAGAGCACGGTGACGGTCTCGCCACTGTCATCGGCCGGCGTGGTCGCGTTGACGGTGTTGGACGCACCGCTGTCGCCGGCACTGTTGACGGCGAAGACGCGGTACTCGTACGTCGTGTCGGGATCGGTCGTGTCGTCGAGGAAGCTGGTGATGTTGGCTCCGACATTGGCCAGTGGCGCGAACGAGCCACCGTCGGTCCGGCGTTCGATGCGGAAGCCGGTCTCGTTGTCGGCGTTGTCGAACCATTCGAGCGAAACGCCGGTCTCGACGATGGTTGCTTCGAGGCCGGTCGGTGCGTCGGGTGCGGTCGCGGTGGGCGTGATCGTCGCCGATGCCGTGGCGCTGGTTGCTTCGCCGCCACCGTTGAAGGCAACGACGCGGTAGGTGTAGGTCGTGCCAGCGACGGCGGTGGTGTCCTCGTAGTTCGTCGCATCAGGGCCGAGCGTCGCGAGGGTTGTAAACGCACCGCCGGTGGAGCGTTCGATGCGGAAGCCCGCTTCGTCGTTGGCGTTGTCGGTCCAGTTCAGCGTGATGCGGTCCGCGGAGGCGACGGCCGAGAGGGCGGTCGGTGCGGCCGGGGCGGTGGCGGTGATGCTGACCGCGCGGATGTTGCGCAGCCGGACGGTCGCGCCCGCGTCGCTGTTGCCGGCTGCGGCGAAGCCGACCTGCAGCGTGTCGCCGAGTGCGAGCTGCGCGGTGCCGAGCGGGGTCCACGTCGCGCCGTCGAGCATGACATAGGCGGTGAAGGTCGTGCCGACGCGTTGGAGACGGACCTCGGTGGGGCGGCCGGCAGCGGCGTTGCCGGTGGTTGTCGTCGAGCCACCGTTGGCATCGCGGTAGGCGAAGTTTCCGAGCCTATCGGCGCTAAACAGCACCGAGACGTGGGCACTGCCGCTGCCGAGCGAGCTGCGGGCCATGATGCCGCCGACACCCTCGTCGGGGCCGGTGATGTCCTGCAGCGTGACGGCGATGTCGAAGTCGCCGGAGATCGCGCGGTGGAGGAAGCGGAAGTTGTCGGCGTTACCGGAGATGTTGCTACCGGAGCCGGCGGTGAGGTCGTAGTTGACGTTGGGCGCGAGCTGCGCCGTCGAGCCCAGCGCCGGGGAGCCGATGTCGGTGGAGCTATAGACGTTGCTCGCCGGGGTCGTGGCGGTCACGACGTTGGAGAACGCCGATGCGCCGGCGGAGTTGATCGCGCGGACGCGGTACTGGTACGTCGTCGCGCTGGTGGTGGTCAGGTCGACGTAGGTCGAGCTGTTCGCCGGTGCGCTGGTGAGCAGGGAGAACGGGCCGCCGTTGGTGGAACGTTCGATCTGGTAGCCGGTCTCGTTGGTGGCGTTGTCGTTCCAGGAGAGGATGACTTGGTTGCCGTCGAGGCTCGCGGCGAGGGCGGTCGGTGTGGCGGGTTGCGTGACCTCACCGCCGGTGCCGTCGCCGTTGCCCTGGATGTCGGCCGGGGTGCCGGACGTGCCTTGGTAGTCGACGGCGACGACGCGGTAGGTCGCCGAGCCGGAAGCGCCGGCGTCGATGAACGTCGTCTGCGCGGTGGGCGTGTCGGTGAGCTTGACGAAGCCCGAGCCGGTGTCGCGGAAGACGTCGTAGCCGATGACGTTGCCGGCGGTGTTGGCGGCCCAGTTGAGCGTTACGCCGTTGGCCGGGGTCGCCGTCAGATCCGCGACCTGCACCGGGCCAGTGACGGGCTTGACGTTGGTGATGAGGTAGACGTTGTCCTGGTAGTCGTAGTTGGTGAAGGTCGCGCCGACGTAGTCGTGGGCGGCGATGTACGCGCCGGGGATGATGTTCCCGTCACGGTCCTTGGCCGCGTAGAACCGCCAGGCATGTTCGTTGTTGAGGTTGTCGTGGAACTGCTCGTCGGAGTAGGAGCCGTCGGCGAAGAAGCCGAAGTTGCCGTTGGTGGTGAACTCCGCGTAGCCGGGCCCGCCGTTGGAGTGGCGGGGCAACAGCGTCTGCCCGTCGGTCGCGGCGTGGCGGAAAAGGAAGTTGCGTTGACCGGCGTTGCCTTCGGGGAACCAGCGGACGGTCGAGGCGGAGTTCTGCGACGGTGTGCCCTGCCCGTGCCACGCGCCGAGGATGCGTACGCCGACCGGCTTGGAGTCGTCGGCGCGGGTCCAGTAGCGGCTGAGCGTTTCCTCGCCGGCCGCCTCGTAGGCACCGCCGGTGTCGACATCGCCCACGTCGATCGAGTAGCCGAGGGCCTCGATGATGGTCGTGACCTTGGGCTCCTGGGAAATGCCGCGACTGTTGTTCTCGGAGTCGGACTGCCAGAGGCCGGCGAGTTGGACCTGGCGGTTGGCCTCGTCGGCGTCGTTGCTGATGATCGTGAGCGTGGCGTTGCGGACTTCCTGCCCGTCGCCGGCGCGGTCGTAGATGAAGCGGACCGTGACGTCGCGGAACTCGTTACGGCCGAGCGTGACGGGGCTGCTCACGTCGCCGGCAATGATCTCGAACTCGTTGCTGGAGAGTTGGAGGTCGTTGATCGTCAGCGGCGACTCACCGGTGTTGCGGATGCGTAGCGTCGCGGTGTCGTGGACGGTGTTGGGGTTGACCGTGTCGACGCCGTCGGGCGAGATGCGGCTGAAGACCAGGCGATCCGCGAACGGGACGTTGTCGAGATTCTCAATGCCAAGCTCGGCACCCACGACCGGGGCAACATTGCGGATAACGAAGACGATGTCGTTCTGGTCGGACTGCTGTTCCCATTCCTCAAAGCCGACGACGTAGGCGTTGGGCACGACGTCGCCATTGGCGTCCTTGAGCGGGAAGACGCGGACCTTGCGGCGTTGATCGGGGTTGTTCTCCCAGGTGTTGAGCACGTCCTCGCCGTAGACGACGCGATGGTCGAAGGCGGCATAGCTGGACCAGAGCGCGAACGCGTCAGAGCCGGGGTCGAAGGTGGTGACGCCGTCGATGCCGGGATTGACCGACTGACGATCCTCGGCGGCGACGCGGAACAATTCGGTCATCGTCTGCGGCGTGCCCGGCTCGTAGGTGCCGAAGATCAGCGAGTTACTGCCTTGTTGACCGGCCATCGTCGCGAGCACTTCGATGCTCACCTCGCCCGGTCCGGCTTTGGTGAAGCGCGGCGCGATCACTTCGTCGCCGCGCAGCGAACTGTCGTCGGGGTAGTGCGTGGTGTTGGGATCGGGATCGCCGACGTTGACGGGGATTTCGTAGAGGTCGAGGATGCGCTGCAGCGACGGTTCGTTCTGGCCGTCAAGGCCGGTGGTGCCGATGCCGCGGAGCCGAACGATCACGTCGTTGTTCGTCGTGTCGATCGTGAGCGTCGCTTCGTGGATGCGCTTGGCGTCGGCACGGAAATCGACCGAGAGCGTGATGCTCTCGCCCGCCCCAAGCACGGTCCCGGCGATCGGCTGACCGGTGATACGGAAGTCGGCCGGATCGGCTCCGTCGAGGTCGAATCCGTTGAGCGTCAACGGGCCGGCACCGGTGTTGGTGACGGTGACGGCCTGTGCCGGCGAACGGTCGCCGGAGGTGTGATTGTCGTTGAAGTAAAGCGTCGTGTCGGAGACAGTCGCGTTGCCCGGTGCGGCGTTGGATTCCGCCGGTTGCAGAAGGTAGATCGCTCTCGTGCCGAGGTCCGCCACGAGCAGGTTGCCCGTGCCCGGCTGCTGGATGATGTCGATCGGTGCGGCGAAGTCTTCGAGGCCGCTGAACCCGTCACGGGCGTCGACGATGCCGCCGCCGGCGCCCGGCGTGAGGATGAGGATGTCCTGTGGCGTGGCGTAGCGGACGACGAAGATCTTGCCGTCGAGGTCACCGCCGAACGGGCTGCCGGTGCTGGCGTCGTCGCGGTACTCGATGATGCCATTGGGCGAGACACGCAGGCCGAAGTCGAACGCGATGTCGTCGACACGCCAGTTGGCGTCGGGCTGCGTGCCGACCGGGTAGGTGGCGACCTCATGCGGGTCGACGCCGGCGGTGGGGTTGCCGCCGTTGAGGATGAACTCATTGCGGACGGGATTGGGGCTGCCGTAGTAGCCGCCTTGGTTGATCGCGAACAAATAGTCGCGTTGGACCTCGGGCACGTTGGTGAGGTCGGTGCCTGTTTGTGACGGGTCGGCGGGGGTGTTGCCGCCGTTGCCCGAGCCGTTGGTCGGGGCGTAAAGGGTGCCGTTGGAGTGCCAGAGCAGATCATACGCGTTGCGGACACCGGTGGCGAAGAGCGTCACCGGCGCGTCGGCAGCGAACGGGTCATAAGGCGTGTCGGTGTCGGCGGTCTGCACGTCGACGGTTCCGGTGCCGATCGCGGCGACGTCGATACGCAGGATCGCGGCGGTGAGAAGCCGCTCGGGCCGGGGCGTGCCGTTGGCTTCGCTCCACGTCGGGTCGCTGGCGCCCATCGCCGTGTTGGCCGCCTGCGACAGGTAGAGCATCCCGTCGGGACCGAAGGATGCTTGATTCGTCAGGTGATCGCCGACGCTGCGGGGCAGGCCGGTGACGAGGTCGCGGATGTTGCCGAGGTCGTCGCCGGAGAGCACGGAGATTTTGCCGGTCCAGTCCCGGGCGTCGCCGGCGAGGATGCCCTCGAAGTCGCCATGGATGGCGTAGGCAATCAGGTTGTCGGCGGTGGAGGTCGGGTCGAAGGTCAAACCGATGAGCGCCCGAAAGCCGGCGTCGTCGCGGAGCGTGGTGATCTCTGTCTTGTTCGAGAACGCGCCATCGGCGTCGACGTCGAAGCGGTAGATGAGCCCGTCGAGGGTGGTGGCGTACAGCCGACCGTCCGGGCCGAACGTCACGCCGGTCCAACGTTCGCCGTCGGCGAGCGCGACCTGTGTGCGGTCGAAACTGATCGACGTGTCGATCGTCCCGCCGGCGGTGCCGGTGGTGAACGAGGACGTGAACGGGACGACGGCGTTGCCGAGGATGTCCTTCACGCCATCGGTGATGACGAAGGTGTAGTCGGTGTTGGCGTCGAGGACGCTGCCGCTGGGGGTGAGGATGATGACATCACCGGCACCGGACGTTTGAACGTTGGCGGTGACGCGTTGGCCGTTGTCGGTGCGTTCGAGGTAAACCGTGTTGGCGTTGAGCGTGGCTTGGTCGATGCGGCCGCCGGAGGTGCCCGCGGCGATGTTAGCGAAGATGCCGATGTCGCGGGTGACACCGGTTGCGCCGTCGGCTGGATTGACACCGGTCACGGTCGGGCGGTCGGCTTCCGATCCGTTGTGGCGGACGAGCGAAAAACTGTCGTAGCCGATGTTCGCGGGGGCGGCCTGCGAATCGTTCTGCACGATGCCGGCTTTGGCATCGGTGGCGAAGAAGGCCACCCGATCGTCGGCCGAGATCGTGACGGTCGTGCCGAAGTCCACCCAGTCTCCGCCGGGCAGGCGATAGCCGGCACTGACCGTGCCGGTGTCGGCATTGATCTGCAAACGCAGGTCGATGTGCTGTTGGCCGTCAAGGCTGCCCGCGTCGAGCTTCGCCTCGAACGGAATGATCGACGAGCCGGCGGTGTCCGTGGATTCGTAGAGGAACTCGATCCGCTGCCCCTCGGGCCAGCGGCCGGCGACAACCTTGACGTAATGATCGGCGTCGGGGCCGAACGTCAGGCCCGCCTGCTGAAACTGCTGGTCGAACGCCGTGGTCGGCCCGTCGAGCCGGACCTGCGCCGTGAACGAACCGGCGGTCGCGTCGAAGGACTTTTCGAGCACGTTCTGATGGGTGTTGGCGTCACGGAAGTTGGACGTGTTGCCGGCGGTCGTGACGCGTAGCAGGCCGGTGGCGGTGTCAAGGTCGAGGCCGTCGGCGTTGAACCCGTCGCCGGCGTCGTTCTGTTGAAATCCTGCGAAGCCGGTCCCCTCGCCGTCGGTGTCGACGAGCGTGCCGGGGGTGCTCGTGTCGAAGCCGAGATCAACGAGCGTCACGTCGGCAAGCAGCTTGCGGGTTTCGAGCTTTTCGAAGATCGGGGACCACGCCGCTTTGAGCAGGGCGTTTTTATCGGTCGCCGCGGTGTCGTTGTTCTTGGCGAACGGCTGATCGGTGTTCTGGTCTTCGCGAGTCACTTGCATTCTCTCTCGGTTCGGCGGTGGGGGTACAAACGTTGGTGCGAGCGGTCGGCGCACGTCGGGCGCGGCATCCGGCGGACGTTCTCGGTATCGGGACACGTCACGCACCGCTTTGGCAGTGATTGACGCGGACTCACACGTTGTCGGAAACTTCGCATCGGAACGTAGTGAATGACGCCACGGATCGACCGGAAGTTCCCGGTGTATTTGTCACAGCCGATCGGCTTGTGCCGTTGTTAACTGTTGTGCGGATGGTCTTTAGCACGCTGGCGTCTGGCCGGCGGGGGTTTGCAGGGATCGCGGGCGAATCCTACTCTGGGGAAGTTCGCACTCAGGAGTCTGCCCGTATGGAAGTCGCACTGGTGATGTTCAGACCGGACGGCCGGCACCGCACGTTCCCGGTGTCGCGTCCCCAAACGGTCATCGGCCGGGGCGACCAGTGTGAGCTGCGCATCCCGCTGGGCGAGGTGAGTCGCAAGCACTGCAGGATCACCGTCGATGCCGCCGGCGTCGTGGTCAGCGATCTGGGCAGTTCCAACGGCACCTACGTCAACGGCCGGCGTATCCAGGAAGAAGACTTGGACCCGGGCGACACGGTCAAGATCGGCTCGCTGGTGTTTGTTGTGCAAATCGACGGTAGCCCCAGCACCGACGAACTCGCGAAGGATCCTGAGAAGATCGACGCCAGCACCACCCGTGTGGCCAAGGGCAGCAAAGCCGCGGCGTTGGACCCGACGGCCGCCGCCGAGGCGGGTGACGCGGAAGTGTCCAGCAGCGAAGGGCTGCAAATCTTCGAGGACGACGAGGAGATCATCGACTTGGGTGCCGAGAAGTAGCCGGCCTGAGTGGGATCCGTCGACATCAAGTCGTTTGTGAGCCTGCTCTTTCGATGCTTATCGAAAGGATGGCCCGAATGGCTCCTGTGTATTCAACCGTATCTGTTAACAACGATGCCTCGTTGTTGGACGTGTATTCCCGCACGGTGGTGGGCGTGGTCGATCGCGTCCGCCCGGCCGTGCTTCACCTTCAAGTCGCCAGCAAACGTGGTGCCGGCACCGGTAGCGGTGTTGTGTTCACGCCTGACGGCTTCGCACTGACCAACAGCCACGTCGTGCGCGGCGCATCGGCCATTACCGCGGGCCTCGTCGGTGATAACCCGGATACCGACCTCGCCGTCGTTCGGCTCGAGAGTTTTCAAACGCACCCCGAAGCCGTCGCGGAACTGGGCGACTCCGACACGTTGCGAACGGGCCAGATCGCCGTGGCCGTCGGCAACCCGCTCGGTTTTCAGACCACCGTCACCGCTGGTGTCGTGAGTGGCACGGCGCGGAGCTTGCGTTCACAGTCCGGTCGGCTGATCGACAACGTGATCCAGACCGATGCCGCGCTCAACCCCGGCAACTCCGGCGGCCCGCTGCTCGACAGTTCCGGTCGCGTCATCGGCATTAACACGGCCGTCATTGCCGGGGCACAGGGCATCTGCTTCGCCGTTCCGGTGAACACCGCGCGCTGGGCGGCGACGCGGCTCATTCGTGACGGCCGGATCAAACGCAGCTATGCCGGACTCGGCGGGCAGACCGTGCCGATTCCGCGTCGGCTCGTGCTTGCCGCGGAACTGCCGGCCGACACGGGTGTGCTCGTGTCGCAACTCGAACCGCGCGGTCCCGCGCTGGCAGCAGGCCTGTGCGAGGGAGACCTGATCGTCCGCTTCGACGGAGAGCCGACCGACGGCATCGACGCGCTGCAGCGCTTGCTGACGGAGCAGCGGGTCGGCAAGCCGTGCGTCGTCGAGTTCGTACGCAACGGTCGGCTCGAACATCGGCATTTGCTTCCGGCCGAACGTCCTTGATTTTGAGCGTTGTCGAACGCCGTCGTCTCTCGCAACATTCAACGGCATGATCAAGGTGATCACAATCTACTGGAGCGGTTATGGCCACACGAAGTGTTTGGCTGAAGCCGTCCATGGAGGTGTGAGCGGTGTCGGGGGGGTCGAAGCCCACCTGCTCGACGCCGAAAACCACGGCGAGCCCGACAAGCTCGACATGTTCGACGACGCCGACGCGATCATTTTCGGTACACCGACCTACATGGGCGGTCCGGCCGCGGCGTTCAAGAAGTTCATGGACGCCGCCGGTCAGAAGTGGCTGAGCCAAGCGTGGAAGGACAAGATCGCCGGCGGCTTCACGAACTCCGGCAGCCTTTCGGGCGACAAGCAGGGCACGCTCCAAGCGTTGATCGTGAATGCTTTGCAACACGGCATGATCTGGGTCGGCCAAGCCGAGATGCCCGAGAACAACGAACGTATCGAAAGCCCCGGCCCGGACGCGGTCAACCGCTTCGGTGCGTTCATGGGCGTGATGTCCAAGAGCAACAGCGCTGGCGGTGGTCCGAGCGAGGGTGATCTCAAAACCGGTCGCCTTTATGGCAAACGCGTCGCCGAGGTGACGCTCAAGTTCCGAGGATAAACCCATGAAGATCGCGTTCATCGGCTATGGCAGCATGACCAAGGCATTGGCCGGTAAGTGGGCCGGCAAGCACGAACTGTTCATCGGCGGCCGTAACCTCGAGAAAGCTGCCGGCGTCGCCGCCGAGTACGATTCGGCGTCGGGCGATACGGCAGCGGCTGTCGCATTTGGCGAGGTCGTCGTCATCGCGACGCCGCACGGCGCGGTCTTTGACGCGATCGATGCAGTGGGGGTTGAGGCATTCGCCGGCAAGATCGTCATCGACATCAACAACCCCGTCCCCGGCGCGTTCGACGGTGACTTCGCGCTCAAGTCGTACGATGGGAAGAGTCTGGCCGAAGCGATCGCCGACAAGTTGCCACGGGCTCACGTGGTCAAAGCGTTCAACACCTGCCAAGCGGCGGTGTGGGCGATGCCGCAACTAAACTTCGACGGCCGACAGTTCGTGATGCCGACCTGCGGCAACGACGCCAACGCCAAGCAAATCGTCCACCAACTCGCGGCGGATGTCGGCTGTGACACGCACGACTTCGGCGACGTGACCTACGCCCGGCAGCTCGAAGCGATGGCTGCCATGACTATCCAACTCCTACTCAACGGTGCCGACCCGCACACGGTCTTTGCCCTGATCCAACCCGAGAAGAAAGCCATCATATGACCGAGCCGAACCAACACACTTCCTTGTCCCGTCGAAACGCGTTGCTAGCCGGGGGCGCATCGGCGGCCGCGGCGTTTGGTCTTACACCGACGCTTCGTGCTCACGACCACGCCGCCGCCAAAGCCGCCCCGACCCAGGGTGCCGGTTTCTATAAGTCCAGCGTCGGCGACATCGCGGTGACGCTCATTAGTGACGGCTGGTTCCCGATGGACCCGCTGCCGGTGGTGCCGACCGATGGCGGAGACGACGCGCTCGATGCCGCGCTCAAAGCGGCCCACGTCAAACCGGGTCATCAGATCGGGCACGTCAATGCGTTTTTGGTCGAGTCGGGCGATGCGAAGATTCTTGTCGACGCCGGTTGCGGCACGGCCTTCGGGGCGGACACCGGCAAGCTCGTCGAGCGGCTAGGGGCACTCGGCATCGACCCGGCCGGCCTCACGGGTTTGCTCGTGACCCACATCCACCCCGACCACGTCGGCGGGTTGCTTGGCGATTACGGCAAAGCCTTCGGCGAGGTGCCGGTGTTGATGTTGGAGGAAGAGCCCGCGTTCTGGGGCGGTGATGCCGACCTGAGCCAGAACCTGTTGCCCGAGGAAGCCAAGGCTGGGTTCAAGCAGAACATGGCCGTCGCGACCCAGGCGATCGCCGGCCGCACCGAGATCGTCAAGGCCACCGCCGAACTCGCGCCCGGTGTTCGTGTCCTGCCGCTGCCCGGCCACACCCCCGGCCACTGCGGCCTGATCCTCAGCTCCGGCGACGAGAAACTCCTGTACGTCACCGACCTGCTCCATTTCCCGGCTGTTCAGATGGCCCACCCCACATGGAAGGTCAGCTTCGACGCCTTCCCCGATGAGGCCGTCGCGACTCGCAAGTCGATTCTGGAGAAGGCATACGAAGATGAGTATCGCATTGCCGGCTCGCACCTGAACTTCCCCGGCTTCGGTTACGTCGACCGCGTCGCCGGCGGCTACCGCTACGTACCCGAGATCTGGAAATGGTAAATAGCATGCCCACTCAACTTGATCATTACCGTTTGCTCGGCCGGTCTGGCCTGCGTGTTTCCCCGTTGTGTCTCGGCACGATGACCTTCGGGACCGACTGGCCGATCGGTGCGCCCGAGGAAGACAGCCGCAAAGTCTTCGACGCATACGTCGACCGCGGCGGCAACTTCATCGACACCGCCGACATCTACACCAACGGCACGTCTGAGAAGTACGTTGGTAAGTTCATGGGCGACCGCCGCGATCAGTTCGTCCTTGCCACGAAGTACACCTTCAACATGCAGGGCGGCGACGCGAACTCGGCTGGCAACCACCGCAAGCACATGCGGCAAGCCGTTGAAGCCTCACTCCAACGCCTCGGCACCGATTACATCGACCTCTATTGGGTCCACGCCTACGACGGCCGAACCCCGATCGACGAGACCATGCGCGCCCTCGACGACTTGGTGAAGCAGGGCAAGATCCTCTACGTCGGCATCAGCGACTGCCCCGCGTGGAAGGTCGCCGAGGCGAACACGATCGCACTGCTCCGCGGGTGGTCGCCGTTCATCGCGTTGCAGATCGAGTACTCGCTGGTCGAGCGGACGGTGGAGCGGGACCTGATCCCGATGGCGATCGACTTCGATCTGGGCGTGACGCCCTGGAGCCCGCTCGGGCAGGGCGTGCTCACTGGCAAGTACCTCGAAGAAGACGGCGAGGGCGGTCGGATTAAGGACAACCCCGACCGCATGGACGGCAAGTACGTCAACGATCACGCCGTCAGTGCCGCAAAAGCCGTCGTCGAGGTCGCGAAGGAGATCGGCAAGTCGCCGGCTCAGGTCGCACTCTCGTGGCTGCTGCATCAGCCCGCCGTTGTCTCGCCGATCGTCGGTGCCCGCAAGGTTCACCACCTTGAGGACAATCTCGACGCGGTCACGGTTGATCTGTCCGATAAGCAGATACAGAAACTCGACGAGGCGACCGCGCAACCGCTCGGATTCCCCCATGAGTTTCTCAACATCGTCGACACGATGACGGTCGCGAAAAACACGGTCATCGACCCGCCCAAGGGCCGGTTAGTCTGACTTGCGCTCCAGCCGCTGCTCGTACTTGTCGTTGAGCATTGTGTGCCGGCTGGTCAGGTCGACTTCGGCGCCGTTGATCCACGCCCGTTCGACCTGCGTCGGCACGGCGAGAATGTCGCCGTCGGCGATGAACAACGTCGCGGCCTTGCCGACCTCGAGGGAGCCCACGCGCTCGCCGACGCCGAAGATCTCCGCCGGCCAGAGCGTGATCGACGCGAGGGCCTCGTTGGCCGTGAGCCCGAACGCCTGGGCCGTCGCCGCGTGGTAGGGAAGATTCCGATCAAAGCTCGCCCGGCGATTGCTGCTGATCGCGAACTTGATTCCGGCGTCGCGCAACCGTGCCGGCAGCGTGAACGGTTCATCGACCGCCGCGTCACGCCGACTCGGGTTGCGGTGAATGCCATCGAGCACCACCGGCACGTCGTGCGTCTTGAGCAACGCCGCGCATTGCAACGCATCCCGGCCACCGATGATGATGAGCTTCAGCTCGTGCGTCGCCGCGAATGCCACGGCCGCTTCGATCTGCAGCGCGTCATTCGCCCGCACCAGCAGCGGCATCTCGCCCGCGATCACCGGCTGCATCGCTTCCCAACGAACGTCGTGCTGCCCGTCGGACTTGCCATAGGCCTTGGCCAGACGCACCGCGTCTTCGAGTTCGCGTAGTGCTTTCTCGCGCTGCTTGCGTTGCTCCTCGGCGGACTCTTCGACCCACCATGCGCGGTTAGGCCGCATGTTCGGCCAGTTCACGACCATGCCCGCGCCGCTCTTGATCGTGAGGTCCTCGTATGTCCAGCCATCGAGCTGCAGCACGGCGGCCTGTCCGCTGACCACGCCGCTGCTCGGCATGGTCACGCACAGCAGAATGCCGTTGGCCCGCGTGGTGGGGATGAGTTCGCTGTCGGGGTTGACCGCGACCTCTGCCCGGACGTTCGGGTTGAACGAGCCGACCTCCGCCTGGTCGCGCGTGGCGCGCACCGCGTTGATTTCGAACAGGCCCAGGTCCGTCGCACCCTCGAACAGGCCCGGGTAGACGTGTTTGCCGGTCGCGTCGATGACCTCGGTGCCTTCGGGAATCTCGCCGTTGATCGCGGTGATGACGCCTTCGTCGAAGACGAGCGTCGCGCCTTCGAGCACGTCGCCGCTGACGGTGTGGACCGTCGCATTGGTCAACGCGATCGGCGCGGTCTGCGGCTTGCCGGGAATCTGGTCCGACATTGCCACGTAAAGCAGGAGCGTGAGACAGAGCAGGTACTTCATGACGGTTCCTTGGTGACGAGGTAGCAGGCGGAAGGGCTGAGGCCGAAAGCCTCGGGCGGGTTGAGGCCTCGGTCGGTCGGCGGGAGGTCGTAGTGGGGCAGCAGTTCGCGGAGTACGTCGGGCCGACCGTGGTGCAACGCGCTCATGCTCACGTCGATCGCGAGCTTCGCATTGTCGACGAGCAGTGCGTGCAGAAGCACGGCTTCGGCACCGAAGAACAGGTCGCCCGGGCCGAGAATGTTCGGGCCGAAGTCGTAGGGGAACTGCATGTCGTGCACATGGATGTGTACCCCCGGCCGCAGGCGCGGGATGACGCGCAGTTGCAGGTGGTGTACGTCGGAATTCGGCCGGCTCGCGTGGGTCGAGTCGATGAACAACAAGCCGCCGCTCGGAACGTCGGCGATCCGCTCGGCGTCGACGGCCTCGGCCTTCTCGGCGATGAGCGTGATCCGCCCGTCCGCTGCGGCGGTCTTGAGAAAGTCCGTCGGGTACGGCTCGATGCATGTGATCGCACAGTCGAACCCGAACCGCTCGGCACAACGCAGCATCAATGCCGTGCTCACGCCGCAGCCGATCTGGGTGACTTGGCTCGGGCGGTGGTGCGCGAGAAAGTTCCAAAGCGCGTCGGCGTCGGTCTGCACATAGCCGGGTTCGCCGTTGTCGTCGCAGGCGTCTTGCCAGACGTCGCCGGGGTCGTGGTCGCCCCAGCTTCGCAAGCGCTCGACCTGTCCGTCGAGATCGGCCCCGGCGACGCCGACCATGTCGTACGGCCGCCGCCAGTCGTCGCTTCTGCGCAGCTCGCGGAAGTCGGGGGTGTTGGCGTAGAAGTGTCGTGGCAGCACGTCGACGCCGAGCCGTTGGCCAAGCTCGAACGTGCGCTTCCAGTGGTGCTTGATGAAGTTGCGTGCGAGACGTTTCAACTGCAAGTCATCCTGAGCGAAGTCGAAGGATCTAGCTTCGAAAGTCCGGCGGCTGAATGAAACGCTGGGCAACCGAAGCTAGATCCCTCGGCTGCGCTCGGGATGACGGGTTAGTGTTCGTGGCCTTCATGACCGTGGTCGTGGCCCTGCCCATGACTGTGCCCGTGCCCGTGTTCGTGGCCGTGGTCGCCGTGGCAGAAGATGTCGTGGTCGGGGTAGAGCGTTTCGCCGGGCTGTTCGGAGCCGGGGTCGGCGGGTTGCTCGCCGCTGGCGAGGACCTTCTGAATGAGCGTGGCTCGCATCTCGGCAATCCGTTCGCGCTCGGCGGCGTCGGTCTCGCGGTCCCACATCAATCGGCCATCGACCCAGACCTTGATCGGTCGACTGCGGCTGTCGAGCGGGTGGCCATCCCAGAGGACCAGGTCCGCGTTCTTGCCGACTTCGATGCTGCCGGTGTGCTCGTCGATGCCGAGCTGGATGGCGGGGTTGATCGTGACCATCTTGAGCGCTTCGACCTCGGAGACGCCGCCGTACTTGACGGCCTTGGCCGCTTCGGTGTTGAGCCGGCGACCGAGCTCGCTGTCGTCGCTGTTGAGGCTCACGACGATGCCGGCCCGATGCATGAGCGCGGCGTTGTACGGGATCGCGTCGTATACCTCGAACTTGAACGCCCACCAGTCGCTGAAGCTGCTCGCCCCCGCGCCGTGGGCGGCGATCTCCTCGGCGACCTTGTAGCCTTCGAGGATGTGCTGGAGCGTGCCGATGCGAATGTCCATCGACTCCAGCGTTCGCAGCAGCGCGAGGATCTCGTCCTGGCGATAGCTGTGACAATGGATGAGCCGATCGCCGGCGATGACCTCGGCGAGTGCTTCAAGCTCGAGGTCGATCCGCTTGTCGGGGTCGTCATCCTCGGCATAAGCGGCACCACGACGCAGGGCGTCCTCCATGATCTCGACCACGCCCATGCGCGTTTGCGGGTAGCGGGTCGTCGCGTCGTCGCCCCAGTTGGACTGCTTGACGTTTTCACCGAGCGCGAACTTCACGCCTTGCGGAGCTTCGGTCATGAGCAGGTCGTCGGGGTCGGTCACGCCCCAGCGGAACTTGATCACCGCGTTCTGTCCGCCGATGGGGTTGGCACTGCCGTGCAGGACGTTGGCGGTCGTGGTGCCGCCGGCCAGTTGGCGGTAGATGGCGATGTCGGTCGGATCGAGGAAGTCGGCAATGCGGACTTCGCAGGTGATCGCCTGGCCGGACTCGTTGATGCCGCCGTCGGTGGCAATGTGGGAGTGAGCGTCGATGAGGCCGGGGGTGAGGTGGTAGCTGGTGGCTTCGACTTCTTCGATGCCTGGAACGAACTGCACTTCGTCCCGGTAGTCTTCGACCGTCATCAGACTGGCGATGCGACCATCGCGGACTTTGACCACCGATGTGGTTGGTTCGTCATCATCGGTCATTGTCCACACGGTGGCACCGATGATGTGAGTCCCTGCTTGTGGTGGAAGCTCGTCCCTGCCATACGCCCCCAGCGGATACTGCGGCTCGTAGCTGGCCATGCGGGGTTCGTCTTCGGCATCGTCCGCTTCGCTCGGTTCGAGATCGCCGAGGCGGTTGCCGCGGATCGCGACGGTGCGGCCGTCGGGGAACAGGGCCGTGCCGGTGGCGTCGTTGCCGATGACCGTGACGCTCGCGGTGGCAACGGAATCGTCGGCCAGCGGCAGCGTGAAGCGCAGGTTTCGCGACTCTGCGGCAATGTTCTTCAACGGAAACGCGATCAACCTGCGGCCAAACACCATCGCGTTGCCCTTCATCTTCTCGTCGATCTGCACGAACAGCGCATCGCCGCCGATGTCGAACGCCCAGCGTCCGCTCGGCTCGAAAGCTTTATCCGCCACGATGGCGTAGCGTTGGCCGGCGACCCATGTGTCGGTCAGCTTCGCGTTGTCGAACGCATCGCCGTTGAACACGACGAAGCTCGCGGCCATTCCCGCTTCGAGCGTGCCGTGGCTGTCGAGGCCGAACCGCTCGGCCGGCTCGGTGGTTAGGGCGGCGAGTGCGTCCTCGGCGGAGAGGCCGCGAGATACTGCCTTGCGCACTGCCGGGAGGAACATCTTCGGCTTGTCCAGCCCGTGGGCCGTGAACAGGATCGGCACGTCGGCCGCGGCGAGGCGGGCCGGGTTCTCTGGGGCGAGATCCCAAAGCATGAGCTCCCGCAGCGACGCCAACGACGCCAAGGCCGGCGACGAGACGTCCGGCGGCTTGCGGAAGTTCAACGGCACGATGACCGGCGTTTCGCCGAGCGTCTCCGCCGCGAGATACGACCGACCGCTACCCAGCAGCATGACGTCCAAGTCAAACTCCTCGCCGAGTGCTCGACCGCGATACGTGTGCAGCTCGTTGGGTGCGGCGACGACGACAGGCAGTTCCCGATGCTCGATCAGTGCGGCCAGTGCGTCGTTTCGGGGGGCGTCGTTGGTGCGTTCCTGCCACTGGGCGTCGTAGAACGCCTGGCGGATAAGGGCGAACGCGCCCATCGGCGAGTTGGGATAGGTGCGGTCACGCCACGAGCCGCCGGGGCGGAGCTTGGCGTGCAGCGCGGTCGCGCCGGTCAACGGGAGCGGGTCGTCGCCGCCTGTGGGCACGGCGGCGGAGGTGCCGTGGATCAGGCCATCGGTCGGCGTCGCGATCTGCAGGACGATGCCCTGCGCCCGCCACTGCTCGGCGGTCTTTTCGTTGAACGACCAGGAAGTGGCGACGCTTACCTGCGGGCGGATGTTGTCGTTCCAGTAACCGACGGTCGACTTGGGGAGTGTCGTCTTGGTCGGCATGTGAGCGTCGATGAAGCCGGCGTAGATCGTCTTGCCGGTTGCATCCCAGACTTGTGCATCGTCGGGGACGTCGACATCGCCGACCGCTTCGATCACGCCATCGCGGACGATGAGCGTCGCATCTTCGAGTACCTCGCCGGGACGGACGTGGATTGTCGCGTTGGTGAGCGCGTGAACGGCCGGGTCGGCCTGCTTGAGCCCGACGACCGGCTCGGTCGCGGCGTTCGACGGCGGAGCCAGGAGCAGCACGGCAAGCAACAAAGATGGCATGTCCCGATGATACGGATCGGTCACACGATCGCGAACGGATCTCTGTCTTCGTCGACCAGCACCGTTTCGACGTGAAGCATCTCACGCAAGCGCTCGGCGACGACGGCGAGGGTCTTGCGTTCGCTGTTGGAGTGGAGCGTGCAGACGATGGCGGGACGCTGGGTCAGGGCGGGCAGCGCATCATGGTGCTTGAGCTCGCCGGTGACGTAGAGGTCGCACTTGCCCGCGAGGTCGTGGACGATGTCACCACCGCTGCCGGCGAGGACCGCTACGGTTTCGATGGTGCGGATGTTGTCGCCGGCGAGCAGGAGGTGGTCGATGCCGAGGTGGGTCTTGATGCGATCGAGGACGGTGTCGATCGGCGTGGGCTCGGATAGCTCACCGATGCGACCGAGGCCGATGTTGCTTGGGAGGTCGGCCATGCGGAGCAGGTCGAAGGCGGGTTCTTCGTAAGGGTGGGCGTCCCGCAACGCCGCGACCACGGCGGAGATTCGTGCTTCGGGGACGATGGTTTCGAGGCGGATCTCCGGGGTCGTCTCGAGCTTGCCGGGCCGGCCGATGGCGGGGTCGGTGCCTTCGCCGCCGCAGAAGGTGCCGGTGCCGGGGGTGCGGAACGTGCAATGGTCGTAAGCGCCGATCGTCCCTGCGCCAACAGCGCAGACGGCATCGCTCACGGCGTCGACGTTCGCTTCGGGGACAAAGGTAACAAGCTTGACGCAGTCGGCGACTTTGCTGGGTCGGATGGGCCGGCGCTCGGCGGTTATGCCAACGGCGTCGGCGAGGACGTCGTTGGTCCCGCCGGCCGCGACGTCGAGCGCGGTGTGCGGGGAGTAGATCGCCACGCCGCGACGGATGGCGTCGAAAATCGTCCCGGGCGACAGCCGTTTGAGCGACTTGAAGATCGGGGGGTGATAGGTAATCACGAAGTCCACGCCGCGTTCGGCAAATTCGTTGGCAACGGCGGGCGTGTAGTCGATGCACAGGCCGACGGTGGTCGCCGTGGCGTCCGGGTCGCCCACGAGCAGGCCGACGTTGTCCCACGACTCGGCGAAGCGGGTCGGGGCGATCGTCTCCATCGTGGCAACCAGATCAGCGACTTTCATCGAGGGCCTCCCGGAGTTGGCGGGTGATCGGGCCGACCTCACCCAGGTCCTTGGCTTCGAGCTTGGTCACGGGCATCACACCCATCGCGCTGTTGGTGATAAACACCTCGTCGGCTTCGAGCAGGAAGTTCACGTCGATGCCGGCACGGATCGTCTGGATGCCGGCGGCCTCGGCGAGGTGTAGCACCGCGCCGCGCGTCGTGCCCGGCAAGACCGCCGACTTCGGATAAGGACATTTGTCCTTGATGGCCTCGTCCCCCAGGTCGGCGTTGGTCGGCGGGGTGAGCAGCGTGTTGTCCTTCACGACGAACACGTTGGCGACGCAGGCGGAGGAGAGAAAGTTGTGGACGTTGAACAGCAACGCCTCGCCGCAACCGGCCCGGGCGGCGTTGCGCAGGGCGGCAAATCGGCTGGCGTAGTTGAGCGTCTTGTGGCCGGCCTGCGGGTCGTAGGGATTCACCTTTTGATCGTCGACGAGCTTGACCGTCATGCCGCGGTCGTAGAAGTCGTCGGGGTAAGGCGCGAACTCGGTCGCGGTTATGAAGGCGGTCGGCTTGGACGCACCGGTCGCCGGGCCGGTCTCGGCGACGCCGCGGGTGAAGGTCAGACGCAGGCGGGAGTCGGTGAGGCCGTTGCGTTCGAGCAGTTGGCCGACCGCTGCGGTCAAAGCGTCATCGTCGAACGTGACCGGTACGCCCAGCGCGTCGGCGTCGTGTCGGACGCGTTGCAGGTGTTGCGGCAGGCGCTCGACCTTGCTGTCGACGGCGCGCATTGTCGTAAAGACGCCGATGGCATGGAGCAGACCTCCATCATGGATGCTGACGGTCGCGTCGTCGTCGGGGATGAAGTCGCCGTTGAGCCAAACTTCGGGCATGGGCCCATTTGAGATCTCAAATCTCAGATTTCAAATCTCAAATCCAAGCGCGTCGAACATGGCACGCGCTTTCACGAGTGTTTCTTCGTACTCGTCGGCGGGGTCGGAGTCGGCGACGATGCCGCCGCCGACGTTAACGTGGGCCCAGGCTTCCTCTCCGTAACCGGCGAGGACGATCGTGCGGATGGCGATGTTGAAGGTGGCGTGGCCGGTGTCGGAGATGAAGCCGATCGCGCCGCAGTAGGGGCCGCGCTGGACCGGTTCGAGTTCGTCGAGGATTTGCATGGCGCGGACCTTGGGCGCGCCGGTGATGGAGCCGCCGGGAAAGGTGGCGGCGATGACGTCGGCGAGGGTAGCGTCATCACGCAGCTTGCCCTCGATCGTGGCGACGCCGTGGAGGACGTTGCCGTGGTCCTCGATGTGGCGCGGCTCTGAGACGCGCACGCTGCCGAGTTCACACACGCGGCCGAGGTCGTTGCGCTCGAGGTCGACGATCATGTTCAGCTCGGCGGCGTCCTTGGCCGAGGCGAGCAGCTCGTCGGGATCGGTGCCGGCGGGGCGGGTGCCTTTGATCGGTCGGGTGACGACGCGGCCGGTCGGGTCGAGTTGGAGGTACAGTTCGGGGCTGTTGGAGACCAGCGCGTAGTCGCCCCGGTCGAGCAGCGCGCCATACCACGCGGGGTTGCGTTCGATCAGGCGCTCGAAGAGGACGTGCGGCGGTTCACGCCAGGGAATGGAGAAGCGCTGGGAGAGGTTGGCCTGGAAGATGTCGCCGGCGGCGATGTAGTCGATGACGCGTTGGACGGAAGACTCGAACCGTGCTCGGGCGAAGGTTTGTCGGGGTTCGGCCCTGTTCACTGAAGTGAACAGGCCCGGCTCGAGTCGGGGGGCGCCGATGGTGGTCCAGCGATCTTGGAGTCGGTCGTGGACGAGCAGGTCGGTGTGGCGTGTGAAATGGATGTGCGGGATGCCCAGGTCGTCGGGCGGGGCGGCGGTGAGCTTGTCGGGCTCGAGGGCGCGGCCGGCGTCGTAGCTGATGTGGCCGACCCAGCCGCCGGTGAAGGGTGGGGCGTCTTCGTCGGCGGGCTCGTTGCCGAGGGATGGCAGGTCGGCGAGGGTGCCTTGGATTTCGTCGACGGGATCGCCGAGGATGTAGGTGTAGCGTGACCAGCGGGTGACCGGGCCGCCGGAGTGGAGGATGGTGCGCGATTGCTGCACCTGGGAGGGTACGGACCCGCGGCCAAAGCCATGGGCATTCATGCGAAAAGAAAGCCCCACGCTCCGGGAGCGTGGGGCTTTCTTGGTTCGGATGTCTGACGCACTTACCGGAGGAACAGCATCTCGCGGTAGGTCGGCAGCGGCCAGAGATCGTCGGCGACGACGGTTTCGAGGCTGTCGGCCAACGCCCGCACCGCGTCCATGGCGGGGATGATCGCCTTGGTGTAGTGCGTGGCGTGGTCGAGCGGCTCGCCATCGAACGCCTTCGCCTCGGCGAGTTCGCTGTCTAGCTTCGTGACGGCAACCTCAAGGTCCGCGACGGTTTTGCTCAGTGCCTTGGCAGTGTCAAGGCCGGCCGGAGCGTCGATGCCGATCGCCTTTTGATCGGTGATGGAGTCGACGAGTTGCCCAAGGTGACGGTGGGCGGCAGGCAGGACGTGCGTCTTGGCCATCAGCGCGATGGTGTCGGCCTCGATGTCGAGCTGGGCAGCGTAGGCCTCGGAGAGGATGTTGAGCCGCGAGTCGACCTCGGGCCCGGTGTAGGCCGGCGCGAGCATCTTGCGGGTCTTCTCGTTCTTGAGCACCGGCAGGGCGTCGGTGGTTTTCTTGAAGTTCGGCAGGCCGCGCGATTCGGCTTCCTTGTGCCAGTCCTCGGAGTAGTTGTCGCCGTTGAACAGAACGGGCTTGGCTTCCTTGATGACCTCGCTCAGCAGCGACTGGATGGCTTCGTTGAGATCGGTGCCGCCTTTGGTCGCGGCTTCGAGCTTGTCGGCCATCATGCCCATCGCCTCAGCAACCATGCAGTTGATGACGGTGTTGGGCCCGGCGATGTTGGCGCTGGAACCTACCGCACGGAACTCGAAGCGGTTGCCGATGAAGGCGAACGGCGAGGTGCGGTTGCGGTCGCCGGCTTCCTTGGGTAGCTCGGGGAGGATGTCGACGCCCGTCTGGAACAGGCCACCTTGCTTGCTGCTCTTGGCACTGCCGCCCTCGATCTGCTCGAAGACGTCGGTGAGCTGATCGCCGAGGTAGACGCTCATGATCGCCGGCGGAGCTTCGTTGGCACCAAGGCGGTGGTCGTTGGCGGCGGAAGCGATCGCCATGCGGAGGGCGTCGCCGTGCTTGTAGACCGAGTGGATGACGGCCGCACAGAGCACGAGGAACTGGGCGTTGTCGTGCGGGTTGTCGCCGGGGTCCATCAGGTTCTCACCGTCGGAGGTGCCCATGGACCAGTTGTTGTGCTTGCCGCTGCCGTTGACGCCGGCGAAGGGCTTCTCGTGGATCAGGCAGACCAAGCCGTACTTGTCGGCGGTACGCCGCAGCAGCTGCATGATGAGCATCTGGTGGTCGGTCGCGACGTTGGTGTTCTCGAAGATCGGGGCGATCTCGTACTGGCCGGGGGCTACCTCGTTGTGACGTGTCTTGACCGGCACGCCTAGAGCGAACAGTTCGGCCTCGACTTCCGACATGTAAGCCAGCACACGCTCGGGGATCGCACCGAAGTAGTGGTCGTCGAGCTCGTGGCCCTTCGGCGGCTCAGTACCGATGAGCGTTCGGCCGCAGTTCACGAGGTCCGGACGCAGCACGTAGAACTGCTTGTCGACGAGGAAGTATTCCTGCTCGGCACCGACGGTCGTGGTCACGCGCTGCGGGTCCTTGCCGAAGAGTTTCAACACACGGCGGACCTGCACGTCCAGTGCGGCCATGCTCTTGAGCAACGGCGTCTTCTTGTCCAGGGCCTCGCCGGTGTAGGAAAGGAACGCGGTCGGGATGACCAGCGTCGCGCCGTTGGGGTTGTGCATGACGAACGCGGGGCTCGTCGGGTCCCAGGCGGTGTAGCCACGCGCTTCGAAGGTCGCACGCAGGCCGCCGGAGGGGAACGACGACGCGTCGGGCTCGCCCTTGATGAGTTCTTTGCCGGAGAAGTCGGCGATGGCACGGCCGCCCTCACCGGGGGAGAGGAAGCTGTCGTGCTTCTCGGCGGTCAGCCCGGTCATGGGCTGAAACATGTGTGTGTAGTGCGTCGCGCCCATGTCCATCGCCCAGTCCTTCATCGCGGTAGCGATGACGTTGGCGTGCTCCATGGGCAGCGGGGTGGCGTACTGGATCGTCTGCTGCAGGGCCTTGAAGGCCTCCTTGGGCAGGCGTTGGCGCTGTTGCTCGGTGTTGAAGACGTTGTTCCCGAACAGGTCCTTGACGTGGTTGCCCTCGAAGTCGAGGCGGTCCCAGTCGGACTGTTGGTCTGCGATGGCTTTAAGGGCGGCGTGGCGAGGATTAGACATTGGTGAGTAGGTCCGAGGGTCCGTGCGGTTGGTCCACATGTGTAGGCAGGCCGCGCGAAAATCGCAAGAGTTATTGCGTGGGTTGCGGCATCAGCAAACAGACCAGGGCTACAGCCGTTGGATCAGTGCGTCAGTGAAGGCGGCGGTGCTTGCCGTACCGCCCAGATCGCGGGTGACGGTCGTGTGCTCGTCGAGGACGGCGTTGTAAGCGTGCTTGATCTTCTCGGCGGCTTGTTTGGCGTTGGCGTCGGTCTCGCCGAGGTGGTTGAGCATCATGACGCCAGACATGAGCACCGCGAGTGGGTTGGCCACGCCTTGGCCGGCGATGTCGGGGGCCGAGCCGTGGACCGCCTCGAAGACGGCAACCTCGTCGCCGATGTTGCTCCCCGGCACCACGCCCAGCCCGCCGACCAGCCCCGCGCAAAGGTCGCTGATCACGTCGCCGTAAAGGTTCTCGAGCAGCAGCACGTCGAACTGGTTCGGGTCCTGCACCAGCTTCATGCAACCGGCGTCGATGATGCGTTCGTCGTAAGCAATGTCGGGATACGCCTTGGCGACCTCGGCACTACAACGAATGAACAGCCCGTCCGAGAGCTTCATGATGTTGGCCTTGTGAAAGACCGTCACGCGCTTGCGCTCGCGTTCCCGGGCGTACTCGAAGGCGAACTTCGCGATGCGTCGGCTGGCGGCTTCCGATGCGATCTTCAAACTCGTCACCACGCTCGCGCCGGGGGTGCTGACGATCTCGTTCTCGATGCCGCTATACAAACCTTCGGTGTTCTCGCGGACGATGACGAGGTCCACGTCGGTGAAGCGTGTCTTCACACCCGAGAGGTTCCGCACGGGTCGGACCGCCCCGTAGAGGTTCAGCTTCTTGCGCAGTTGCACGTTGACCGACGTGAACCCCTTGCCGATCGGCGTGGTGACCGGGCCCTTGAGCGCGACCTTGTGCTCGGCGATCGCGTCGAGCGTCACCTGCGGCAGCACATCATCGTGTCCCTGCTGCAACGCCTCCGCACCGGCGGGGCACTTGATCCAGTCGATGTTCACGCCGGTCTTCGTACCCGCCGCGTCGATGACCCGGCAAGCCGCCCCGGTCACTTCCGGCCCGATCCCGTCGCCAGGGATGAGAACGATCTTGTGCATGGCCAGAGGGTAATGACGAAATCCGAAACGGCGAATGACGAATGAAATCCGAAAGCCGAATGACGAGTTTGCTTGCGAGCTTCGTCATTCGGCTTTCGGATTTCATTCGTCATTCGGGAACTCGTCATTCGTCATTCCAACATCACCGCCGATCACGCACGCCCAGGCCGTTCCAGTACCGGTTGCTCGGCTCGCCGTTCTCGTCAATGTCGTCCATCTCGTCGGGGGTCATCGTGTTGCCGTGGCCGTCGGCGAAGATGATGGCGACCTTGTCGCGATTGCGCGGTGCCGGCGTGGAGCGATAGGCGAGGGTGACGGTGTCCTGGCCGCGATAGGTGGCGTTGCCGTTGGCGCTGGCGAAGGTCACGGGCGTGTCGTTCTTGCGCGAGCCGAGGCTGCCGAGCTCGACGCTGTGAAGCGGCGGGTCGACGACGTAGACGCCTTGCTCGGTGAACGCGTCGGTGCCGTCACGGGAGCCGTCGGTGTCGGCGATGGCGATGGTGTCGCTGGCGGCGCGGACGTGGCTGGTCTTGGCGAAGAACGCGCGAGTGATCGTGCCGGGCTTCCGGCTGTTGCCGAGGTACTGGTAGTTGTAGCCGTAGCCGCCGAAATAGATCGTGTTTTCGTCCTCGATCGGCGAACCACCGGGGTCGGCGGTGACGGTGTGCGCGAAGGGCTTGCGCATCCGCACCCGCTCGTCCTCGGAGAGGTGCGGCGACATGAACACCTCGGTGCTGTTCAGATACGGATACAGATAGTCCGCCCAGCGCGTCCGCGGGTAGCCGAGTGCGGTCGTCTCGGACTTGGACGAGGAGTGCATCGGGTAGGTCGCGTCCCAGTCGGAGCGGTAGTTCTCCAGCGCGATGCCGGTCTGCCGCATGTTGGAGAGGTTCTGGACGGTGCGTGCCTGGAGGCGTGCCTGGTTCAGCGACGGCAGCAGGATTGCGATGAGCAGGGCGATGATGCCGATGACCACGAGCAGCTCGACGAGTGTGAAGCCGCCCGGATGTTTTTGAGATTCATTCTCACGCATGCCCGAAAAATAGGAGTCGCGGGTCGGCTGTCAAGGTTGTTGCGACAAAATCTCATCGGAATTCCCCGTCCGTCTCGCATTATCCGAGGTGGCACTGCCTTTCGTGTTCGTCGCCGATGCCGAGCGGCGGAGTTTCAGCAAGTAGAGCCCCAGTGCCGGAAGAACGAACGGGATCGCGAGATAGAACCAAGTCCCGGCCCCCACGCCAGGTTTCAGCACAGCGTTGGTTGGCATGTCCGGGTCGTAATGAACTTTGACCGTTGTACCGATGGGATACTTGTCGGCGATGGCCTGTTGGGCAGTTTCGCTGTTCCCGGCGATGCTGCCGAACTTGATCCGGTTGCTCGTGTGTGTGTGGTCATCGACGGCATAGCGATATTCGATGAATGCCTTGTCGCGGCCTTCACCGACGCCGTGGACGGTGCTCCTGATGATCGTGCCGTCAACTGAAGGCCAGCTTGAACTGGCATGGGCCGAGGTAAACGCGGACCACGCGCCCCAAGCTCCGATCGGCGTTAGCAACAGGAATAGGCAACCGGTGACGAGCAGGGCCCACGACGCGGCCCGTTTCCGAAGTGCCGCGACGGAACTGCTTGTCGATGAGCGGCTCATGCCGAACCGTAGGATCGGTTCGCGTCTGCCGGGTGCAACCTCACCTACGATCGCACATGCCGCGGAAGGCGAAAAAGGTCGTGGTCGCGATGTCGGGTGGCGTGGACTCCTCGGTCGCTGCTGCGCTGCTGCTGGAGCAGGGGTACGACGTGATGGGCTGTTTCATGCGGCTTGGAACTCCGCCGGAAGTCGCCGAGGCGCAGGCGTGCTCGACCAAGCCGGGCAAGCAGGGGTGTTGCAGTGTGCTCGACGCCAACGACGCCCGGCGAGTCGCGGGGATGCTCGGCATTCCGTTCTACGTGCTGAACTTCTCCGACGCGTTCGAGAAGGTGATCGACTACTTCGTCGGCGAGTACAACCGAGGCCGGACGCCCAACCCGTGTGTCCGCTGCAACGACTGGCTCAAGTACGGCCGGCTCAAGCAGTACGCCGAGGCCGTTGGGGCGGAGTTCGTCGCGTCCGGCCACTACGCCCGTGTCGGCACCGACCCGGTCAGCGGCGAGCGCTGCCTCATGCGCGGCGTCGACACCGCCAAGGACCAGAGCTACGTCCTCTTCGGCACCGACCGCGAAACGCTCGATCGCACGCTCTTGCCCATCGGCGGCTTCACCAAGCCGGAGATTCGGGCGCTGGCGGAGGAGCGCGACCTGCCGGTGTTCAACAAGCCGGACTCACAGGAGATCTGCTTCGTTCCCGACCAGAACTACGCCGGCCTCGTTGAGCGACGGACCGGTGCGTTCGAGGAAGGTGAGGTCGTCGACACCGCCGGCAACGTCCTCGGCCAACACGCCGGCTACCAGAAGTACACCATCGGCCAACGCAAGGGCCTGCGGCTCGCGGTCGGCAAGCCGGTGTACGTCACGAACATCGACCCGGTATCCAACCGCGTCGTCGTCGGCGACAAGCAAGACTTGCTTAGCCCCGGGCTGATCGCCGACCAATGCAATCTCATCGCCCAGCGTGCGATCGACGCGTGGGAGCCGATGCGATGCCAAGCCCAGATCCGCTACAACGCCGAGCCGGTCGAGGCGACGATGCAGCGCGTCGGCGACGACAAGATCGAGGTGAAGTTCGCCGACCCGCAAGCGGCGGTGAGTCCCGGCCAGGCGGTGTGCCTGTACGACAGCGACATCGTCCTCGGCGGCGGCTGGATCGAGCGTGCTTGCCACGCCTTGTAAATCGGAGTGACACGAAATCGGGTCTCTCGTACAATCGTGCGATGGGCTTTTGTCAGTTCACCTTTACGGACGGTTCTGGGACCAACCGTCCACTGCGGCTGGCGGAAGCCGAAGCATGGATCGGTGCGGCCCTGGCTACCGCACGTGCGCTTCAGGAGTACGACCGAGAGTTGTTGCCAGCGACGCTCGACCCGGAGCCGCTCGCCCGCGCCGAGCACTTACACGAACAGTGGTCTGCCTGGTTCGAGGAGGCGCAGGTTCTTGTCCGTTTGATCCGCGAGAAGTTGAGCCCCTCACAGTGCGCGGGGCTTGCCGGCTTCCATGACCTGCGTATCCAAGCCGCCCGCGCAGCCGCGATCATTCAAGTGCCTCCGCGAGAGGAAGCGGTTCGCTTGATGAAAATTCGGAGCGGCGAGATCGAGACGATTCCGCTTGACATCGCGCGGGAGCGTGAACGCTTGGCCAAGTTGCGGGCGGAGCAATGAGTTCTTCTTGGGTTCCGCGCCTCGCGCCGGATGTCCGCCCGAGCCTCGACCGACTGCCGGTCAGTTTTCAAGAACTGTTTTGGGACGAGATCGAGCGGCTGTGCGCCGATCCTTCAGCGTCCCGACAGTCGGCGGATTCCGTGCCCCACTTTCACTCACTGCCCATCGAACTGGCCGATGGCCGACTGCAAGTCTTGCTCATTCAACTGGAGTACGACTTTGGTAGCCGACACGTCAGCGTGCTCTCGCTGCGCTTGGGCGTCGAAATCTGAGTTGTCGCGACGAGCCGCACTCGAAGGCGTCGACGCGTAGAGTGGGCTCGTGCTTCGCCGCTACGTTCTCATCTTCCACGCCGGCGGGCTCGGTGACTTCGTGCTCACTTGGCCGATCGCGATGGCGTTGGCGCGGCTGCGGGCGCAGCAGCGGATCGTGTACGTCACGCACAGCGAGAAGGGGCAGCTGGCCGAGCGGGTGATCGGCGTCGAGTGGGACGATGCCGAGCGATGGAGTGGGGCGTTCGGCGGTGAGCTTTCCGACGAGCTTGCCAAGCGCGTGGACCTGACCGCCGAGGCGTACACGTTCGGCGAGCCCGGCAAGCTCGAAGCGACCCTCGCCGATCGCGGCGTCGCCGTGACGACCTTGCCCAACCGCCCGGCCGGCAAGCACATCACCGACACCTACGCCGACGCGCTGACCGAGCCGATCCTCGCCGATGGCGTGCGTCAGTCCATCGCCCGCATCCGCAATCACGGCCTGCAAAATGTCCGCCCCAAGAAGGGCCCGATCCTCCTGCACACCGGCAGCGGCGGCACCGACAAGTGCTGGCCCGTCGAGCGCTGGGTCGAACTGGCCGGCAAGCTGAAGAACGCCGAGCTGATCTGCGGCGAAGCCGAGGCCGACCGCGGCGTGGTGCCTGAGGGCGCGACGGTGATCCCCACGCTCGCCGCGCTGCACGAGAAGCTCCGCACCGCCGTCGCCTACGTCGGCCATGACACCGGTCCGACCCACCTCGCCGCCGTCCTGGGCCTGCCCACCATTGCCCTGTTCGGCCCGACCGACCCCACGCACTGGGCACCGATCGGCGCTCAAACCCACCCTCTTGTTGAGATGCAAAACAAAAACGCCGCGGAGATCGCGGCGCTGGTCAAGAAACTTGTTTGAACCAACTTGTTGGAAGCGGAGAGGGGGGGATTCGAACCCCCGATACGTTTTCACGCATACACGAATTCCAGTCGTGCTCCTTAAGCCACTCGGACACCTCTCCGGGGTGTTCGTTTTCCGACGCAGTGGGCACTGTAGTCGACCGGGGGCAGCGGTTCTATCCGTCCGGGTTCTCGTCGGCCAAGCCTTCGGGTAACAGCACGGTGAGCTTCGCCACCGCGCCGGTTTGGGGGTCGTGCAGCAGGTACGTCGTGTCATCGACTCGCAGCATGGACGTCGGGAAGAAACGCCCGGCCTCGAACTGTCGGGCCTCGATAAACGTGCCGTCGTGGCGGTCCCCGTTGACGAGCCAGACCTTCGGCGTCCCAGCCACTTGCTCGGTGCCCGGAACGATCTCCTGCCATGACAACGGTGGCGCGTAGATCACGGCCCAGTTGCCGGTTTGGTCCGCGTTGACCTGTTGGGCCGGCGGAATCGGGGAGGGCAGCGTCGTTAACTCGGCCACGGTTCGTCCACGCCCGCTGGCGAAGTTCACGTTGTACACCTTGCCCGCCGGGTCGGTCACGAGCAGCCGATCGCGGTCATCGGCTGCACCGATGCTGAGTTCGGGCTCGCGGAGCGTGAGCTTTCCGAAGGGGCCGATGATCGGGAGCCTGAGTTGGCCGAACCGGACCGCGTTGTCGGGCCGGCGAAGGTCTCGTAGGTCGAACTGGACCAGCGCGGCGTCGCCGGGCGTTCGTAGCAAGAGCGTGGCCGTCGTGTCGTTACCCACCAGCGCCGGCTCGGCGAGCACGATCGTGCCGCCCAGTCCGCTGATGTCGCCGAGTCGTCCGGCCCGCGCCAACACGGTCGGTGTCTGCGTGCCTGTTGGCAACAACCCCAGATGATCGGCCGACGCCCGCTTGGTCCCGCCTGAGAAGTAGTAAACCAACCCCTCAGGCGTTGGCAGGAGCGCCTTGAAATGCCCGGCACCGTCGTCGAGTCCCGCCGCTCGCAGTGCGGCGTTGACATCGAGCCCGACCGTTCGCGGAATCCCCTTGGACCGCACCGCATAGACCGCATCGTCCCGCCCATCCCCCCGAACGGAAAAGTACAGCGTTCCGTCGGTTCCCGCCGCGACCGACGCCGGCCCGGCCTGCAACTGGGTGAATACTTCGATCGTGTGTTGATCGACCCGGGTTTCGGTCAGATCGATCCATCCCAACTCCGACTCTGTCTCCTCGCAGCCGCTGGCCAACACGCAGAGAATCATCCCGAAGATCACCCACGGGATGGCACGGGTGTGAAACATGACAAAGCCTACGGAGAGAGCGAAATGGGCCGTGCAGGGCTCGAACCTGCGACATCCGCGGTGTAAACACGGCGCTCTGGCCAACTGAGCTAACGGCCCTTGATCGGTTCCGACGCTGACGCCGGTGCGAATGCGGGAGCATACGAAGGTAGCGGGGTGGAGTTCCACTGCGAGGGTCGGGCGAACTGGCGGTTCGCGGCTTGCAGCTATGATCGACCGATGGGCCGGGCGGTTGACATCCTCTTCTGCGCGGACGAAACCATGGCGATGCCGTTGGGCGTGGCGTTGTACAGCGTCGCCAAACATGTGACGGCACGTGAGGTGCGGTTTTATGTGGGCAGCGTTGGTTTGTCGGACGACAGTCGGGCGCGGATTCGGCGGGTCGCCCGGCCGTTCGAGCTTGAGATCATCGACCTCGAGAGCGGCTCGCTGTTGCCGCGGAACCTGGCGGTGACCGAACGCTTCTCGCGGGCCGCGTACGCACGGCTCGTTGTTGGGGAACTTTTTCCGGACAAGGACCGAGTCCTTTACCTCGACAGTGACCTGGTTTGTTTCGAAGATCCGGCGAGCTTGTTCGATACCGAGCTGAACGGTCACGCGGTCGGGGCGGTGCGGGACGAGTTCATGCCCCGGGTCGGTTCGGACAACTGCGTCGGTTACGCGGTCGACGAGTTGGATGATCCCGACGCCGCCGCGTTCAACTCAGGCGTCATGTTGATCGACTTGGACCGATGGCGGTCGCAGGAAGTAAGCCGGCGTGCGCTGGATTTCATCGAGCGGCACGGCGATCGACTGAACTGGGCTGATCAGGATGCGCTCAACGTCGTGTTGAACGGTCGCTGGCACGAGTTCGATGGCCGCTGGAATCAGCAGGTCAGCGGCCGTTGGTCCCAGCCCGGCGGGCAGGTTCGGATGAACCGAGACGGCATTTCGCATTTCGTGGGTGCCAACAAACCGTGGGCGACCGGTTTGCGTCACCGACTGCGGCGTGACTATGAGTCGCAGTTACGCGCTTCGGGCTGGTTTTCGCCGGGCGAGTTTCTCTGCTGGCGTGTGGGTCGTGTGGGGAGTGAGGCAGTTCGGCAGATCGGCAAGATCGGCCGGGGGGCGAAGACCTCGTGACTGTTTACGAACCGCGTCAGAGCCTGCCTTCGGATGCCGCTTTCCCGAGCGTGGTGAACCTCGGCATGATGAAGACCGGCACGAGTTCCATGTCGCTCGCTTTGGCGATGCTCGGCTACCGATCCGGTCACTTCCTGCCCGGCCTCGTTTGCGACACGTGGTACAGCGGCACCGGTGCTCCGCCTGGATACACGTTCAGTGCGGATGTTCCGGCCGATCGGCGGCGGGTGGAGCTTGGCATGGCCGTCGGCGACTTTCCGTTGTTTCTGCCAAGCGTCATGAAGCAGGTCGTCGCCGCCAATCGTGGGGCGTTGTTCATCGTGACCCAACGTCCCGTCGAGCGATGGGTTGGCAGCGTCTTGTCCCACCTGCGGCACCCGTTTTATCGCCGTCAGTGGAAGCAGCGTTGCCGGACGTGGGAGGGCTACGACCCGAACGCGGACGTCATTGCGTCGCCAGACGTGTTAGGGGCAGCCGAGGCGTTTTTCGGTGTTCCCTATGCCACGATTGACGAGGATGCCTGCCGGCGCGTTCACTCGGAGCATGATGCCCTCGTTCGGGAGACGGAGCGTGAGCACTGCATGGACATCCTGCGTTTCGACGTGAGCGCCCCGGAGGCGTGGAGCAAGCTGTGCGACGTCACCGGCATCTCGGTCGCGGCCGACGGTTTTCCGCGAGAAAACGTCCGCGGCTCGGCCGTCGAGCGATTTTGGTGGTCTTTGCGACAGACAGCGCGATACTGGGTGCGGGGCAACGAAGTCGGGCAGGCACACGATCTCAGGGAAATGCAACACCAATCCGATGCAACGCGAGGTGGTCATGGCTGATGTTTCCGTCGCACACAATGCCTCGGGCCAAATCGACGAATCGTGCGATGACCTGTCGTTGTTCATTTGCACGATGAATCGGCCGGATGATTTGCGGCTCGCGTTGCAGTCCGTCGCCGATGCGCGACTTCGTCCGGGACAGGTCATGGTCAGCGACGATTCGCCCGACCCGGAGATGCGGTCGAAGGTCCGGGCGGCCACGGAAGCGTTCCCTGGGGCGGAGTATCAAATCGGCCCCGGTCAGGGTCTGGGTGCCAATCGGAACGCGTGTTTGTCCGTCCGGCGTGGTAGGGCGGTCATGTTTATCGACGACGATGTGGTGGTGCCGCCGGATCACTTCGAGAAAGTCCACGCGCGCCTGGTCGAAACCGATTTCAAGGCGATCGTGTCCGGCGGCGAGGACAAGCAGGTCGCGGCGGATCGTCGTGCGAAGATTCGACCGGGGCGGGTCGGCTTCTGGGGTACCCAAAGCAACAGCGACCAGCCGAACACGATCGTCATCAATGCCGCCGCGTTCCCCGCGCACATCTTCGACCAAGCTCAGTTCGATCCGTTGCTGAAGTTCGGTTCCGAAGAGGTCGACATCGTTCGGCGTGCACGCCGGTTGGGTGTGCCGATCGTGTACGACCCGGGGATCGAGGTGAAACACAATCCGTCGCTGGTCAACCGCACCGGCTATCGGGCGCATGTCGGGGCGAGCTACCTGTATGCGACGGCGAAGGGGCACTTGTTGCATGACGGTCGGCCGGCCCGCGCGGCGGCTTTTCTGCTGCTCGGCCCGCCACGCATGGTCGCCCACGCGATCCAGCGTCATGGCTTGAAGGCCGGGGTGGCCGCCACTTGGCAGGTCGTTCGCGCCAGTGGCATGCTCGCTCGGTGCATCGCAACGGGTGCCTGGAAAGCAGGCGTCCCCGTCTCGGGAACTGGCATGAGCGAAAAATTACGAGACGCCAACAAATCAGGTGGTATGGTTCCGGCCCAGAGGGTTCACTCAACGCCTAAGTGACGCCGTATGCAGACCGAAATGATCGCAGACTCGGCCGAGACGCCGTCCGAGCCCCTTCCTTACATATCGCTGCCTGACGTGCTCGAACCGTTTCGCGGTGGGCGTGCGCATTTCGTTTCGCCGCCGGGGAACAACGGCGATCACCTGATCTATCTGGGTACGCTCGAAGCGTGCCGACGTGGCGAGATCGAACTTGTCCGTCGGGCGTCGTCGGCCGACGTCATTTTTCTCAATGGCGGGGCGACGATGACGGATTTCTGGCCCGCTGGCTTTCGACGGCTGGATCAATATTCGCGCCGATTTCCGAACAAGCCGTTCGTCGTCATGCCCAACAGTTTCCTGTTCGACAAGACCGATCTCGCCGGCATTCTCGGTCAGCGAAAGGGCCGGACCATCCTGCTGGCACGTGAACGCCAAAGCGCCCAGCGCCTCGCGGACGTGACGTTGCCTGACGGCTGTGAACCGCGTCTCTCGGATGATGCCGCGCTCGAACTTCACGGATCAGAAATCGTGGAGAAGTACAAACGTGAGGGCTCGGAGAAGCACGTGCTGGTTGTCGATCGTCAGGACCGTGAGGCATCGTCGGATGTCGCCTTCGAGCCGGCCGGGTATCAGCGGCAAGTCATGACGCCGCTCAAGCTCTGGCGCCACCGTCTGCGGCCGTGGTTGCGTGTGAAGAGCAATCCGAACCGTGCCGCGAAGGCCGAACTCGCCGGCTTGGGGATCATGCCGGTGACGGACCGGACGCACCGGCTGTTGCAACCGGCGTTCGACGACCAACCGGCTTGGCGAGACTTGCCGATCATCAACGCCGACGTGAGCGATTGCGGCTTGTTCCGGTTCGACACATTCTGCCAGATGATCGCGGATGCGGCGGTCGTTGTCTCGACGCGGCTACACGCTGGGATCTTCGCGGCGTTGCTGGGTAAGCCGACCTACCTCGTCCCGCAGAAGTACGGCAAGATCGACGGAATCTACAACCTGTCGATGTCGCACATGCCGAACGTCAGGCTCGTGTCTGACGCCGGCCAACCGGAGTCGACGACGTGACCACGCCGGACGGAAGGCGTTCGAGCACGATCGACGTCGTGATACCGAGTTACGGCAGGGCGGACAGCCTCAAGCGGTGCCTTGATGCGCTCGCCCGGCAGAGCCGGATGCCCGAGACGATTTTCATCGTCGTGCGGCCCGACGACACCGCGACGGTGGAGGCCGTTGCCGCCTCGGCGGAGTCGGGCTTACCCGTGGAGACGGTTCCGGTCGATAAGCCTGGGCTCGTTTATGCTCTGCAGACAGGGCTGTCCGCAGCGCGATCGGACGTCATCGCCTTCACCGACGATGATGCGGCCCCCCACGCGGATTGGGTGCGGAACATCCTGCGTCACTTCGAAGACGAAGCCGTCGGCGGGGTGGGCGGCCGTGATTGCGTGTTTGAGAACGGCTCACTGCTGGATGGCAGGGCGGATGTCGTCGGTCGCATCACCGCCTACGGCAAGCTCATCGGCGGCCATCACCTGGGTTCGGGTGACGCTCGGGATGCCGACATTCTCAAGGGCGTCAACATGAGCTTCCGGCGTGATGCGATCGTGCCGGTGGGCTTTGACATGCGACTGCGCGGGCGCGGGGCGCAGGTCGGGAATGAAGTCGGCCTGTGTCTCAGGATGCGCCGTAACGGTTGGCGGTTGATCTACGACCCCGCTGTGTTGGTCGATCACTTTCCGGCCACGCGCGTGGAAGGGGACGACCGTGTCCGCTTCGAAGCCAACGACCTTGCCAACGCCGCCCACAACGAGGCGCTCGGCATCCTCGAACACTTCTCGTTTCCGAGGCGTGTGTTGTTCCTCGTCTGGGCGACGTTGATCGGCACGCGTCGGTTTTATGGCATTGCCCAGGCGCTGCGGTTCGTACCGAGTGAGGGTCGGCTCGCGGTATCCAAAGCGGTTGCGAGTATTCGCGGGCGGTGGTCGGCTTTGGGAACGACCAAGCTCGATTCAGCCTCGACGGGCACGGTGCGTCCAACATGAGTCGGCCCGACGCGCCCAACGTGGATTCGACCGAAACGGCACCGGAACCGGTCGCGGGTTCAGGCTCGACGTTGCACGGCTTCGCCAAGTCGGTCAGCCAAACGCTGGGCGTCAACCTACTCGCCTACGGCTGCAACTTCGCGGCGGGGATCATAACCGCGCGGACGCTTGGTAGTGACGGGCGTGGGCAGTTGGTCGCGGTGATGCTCGCACCGACGCTGGCTGCGTCGATCGTGACGCTCGGCGTGCCGAGCGGGTTGATCTACCACATCCGCCGCAAGTCCGCCGATGCGGGCGCGCTCTACGGCAGCGGTGTGCTGACGATGCTGTTGGCCGGCTTGATCTCGGCGTCGATCGCCTGCCTGATCATCCCTTGGTGGCTCGACGGGCTGTCGGCCGAGTTGCGTCACTTCGCACAGATCTACGTGTTCACCACGCCGATCAGCCTCATCGGCCTGAGCACGATGGCGTGCCTCGAAGCCCGGGGCGAGTTTCTCCTGCGCAGTGCCAAGCTCGGTGCGACGGCGATCGGGTACGTGGTGAGTCTTGGCGGGTTGTGGTTAGTCGGTCTGTTGTCGCCGGTGTCGGCGGCGCTCGCGCATGTGATCGTTTCGTTCGTGACGTTGTTGCCGTTGCTGATTCACTTGCACAGGCAGTTGCGGCCGCGTCTCGCGCAACCGATTGCCCACGTTCGCTTGCTCCTTTCGTTCGGGCTCAAGAGTTACGTCGGCACGTTCGTCACAAGGATCGGCTCCGAGGCCGACCGCTCGTTGTTGGCGGGCTTCCTCTCGGCGAGCGAACTCGGGCTTTACAGCATCGCCGTCAGTGTCGCGAGCGTGCCGTGGATGCTGCACACGGCCGTGACGCCGGTGTTGTTCCCGGCGTTGGCCGGGAGTGACCGTGCCAAAGTGCCGTCCATGATCTCACGCTCCAGCGGCGTGACGCTCGTGCTGATGGTGGCGGCGTCGGTCGGACTGCTCGCGATCGCGCCGTGGGTGGTGCCGTTCGTGTACGGGCCGGAGTTTGCAGGCCTCACCCTGCTGATCGGTCTGCTGCTTCTGCGGCTCGTGTTGATGTCGTTCTGCGAAACACTGTCGGTGGGGCTCACCGCGATCGGTCGGCCCGGCGTCAACTCGGCGTTGCAGTTCGTCATCGTGCCGTTGATGATCGTGCTGTTGTTCCTGGCCATTCCGCGTTACGGGTTGCTGGGTGCAGCCGGCGCGATCGCGATCGCGATGTGCGTGAGGGCGGTGCTGTTGGCGGGGGCGTATCCGTTGATCGTCAAGCTGCGGGTGCCGGTGCCGACAATCAGTGGCGACGACATGCAACGCCTCTGGGATCGCTTCGCCGCGCGCCGGCTGCGTCGGGGTGGTGCGTCATGACACGCGAGGCGAGCTGTTGCATCCTGTCGCCGTTCGGTCGCCAGCAGGGCGGGGCGGAGTTGTCGTTGCTGCACCTGCTGCGGCACGGTCGGGGTATGGGCGTGCGGTGGTCGCTGGCGTTGCTCGAGGACGGTCCGATTCGTGAGGAAGCCGATGCCCTCGGTCTCGAGACGTTGGTGCTTCCACCGTGCCGGACACGCGACGTTCGCGGCATGGCCCGTGCCACCCGGCAACTCACACGCATGATCAAGGACCAACACGCGCAGTTGCTCATCTCTTGGATGGCGTTCACGCATTTCCGAGGTTGCCTCGCGGCGATGGCCGCGCGGGTGCCGAGCGTGTGGTTCCAGAAAGGCGGGGCGCACGCCGACTCATGGACCGAGCGGGTGCTCGGCAAGCTTCCCACGCGGGCGATCTTCGCCAACTCGCTGCCGACCGCTCACGCACAGCGGGTGCATAGTCCGCGCACGCCGATGTTCGTGATTCCGTCGGCGGTGGACCTGTCGTCGTTCGATCCGGTCCAACTGGGCTCGCCGGCCGACAATCGCCGCCGTCTGGGATTGCCGGAAGACTTCCCGTTGATCTGCATCGTCGGACGACTGCAAGCCTGGAAGGGCTTCGACGTGCTGATCCGGTCGCTGCCCGCCGTACATGCCCATCGGCCCGACGCGCGGGTGGTGATCGTGGGCGGCAAGCACGACCGGGAGCCGGATCATTTGCGCGACTTGCAGCAGTTGGCCGACCAGCTCGGCGTTCGCGATCAGGTGATTTTTGCTGGTGCCCAGCCCCATGAGCAGGTGCCGCGATACATGCAAGCGGCGGACGTGATCGTCAACGCCAGCCGCGACGAGCCGTTCGGGATCGTCGTGGTCGAGGGCATGGGTTTGGGCAAGCCGGTGATCGGGACCAAGCCCGGCGGCCCCGCGTGGGTGATCGAGGACGGCGTCAACGGCCTGCTCGTGGACTACGGTGAGCCCGATCCACTCGCGACCGCGATCGGCCGGGCTTTGTCGGGGGAAATTGAATCCGCACGAGCTCAGGACCGTGCAAAAACCTTCTCGGAGCAAGCATTCGTGCGCAGGATGACCGATGCAACAGTACAGTGCATTCAGGGCCGACCCGACCCGGGCATCTGGTTTGACGACCAGCGTATGCCCGAGCCGATGACCGGCGTTACACCCTCCAGTGTCCCATGCGATCCCAGCAAGTCACCGTAGTTGCGCTTTGTGGACTGGCCACGATCATGGGTTCTCTAGGCTGGATTATCGCGGGTCTTGGCGGGGCGATGAACTCGCTCTCTGCGGCCGTCATGCTGCTCGTCGGGATCTCCATCCTGGCGACGCGGCCGACGCAGGCCCCGCTGTATCTCCTCGCGTTGGTCGCCTTCAACCGCTGGGTCCGCAGGATCACCGATTGGAACGTCGGGGAGTTTTCGCAGACGCCGCTGACCAGCATCGTGCCGGAGCTGTTCTGCCTGATTCTTCTGCTATTCGTTTTCGGGCAGTGGAAGTCGATCCCGCGGCAGTTGCGCATCGGCACCTGCCTGATTGCGGGGGCCGTGGGGCTGGCGCTCGGGGTGGGTATCACCAACGGCATCGGGGCGATCTTCGAAGCGCTCACCTGGTCGGCGCCGCTGGGGTTGTTCCTGTTCCTGGTCTGGCTCCGGCCGGACATCTCGACGATCGTCAGTTGGTTCCGAGGCATGGTCGTGATCGCGATCATCTGCGTCGCATACGGCTGGTACCAGTGGCTCGTGCTGCCGCCTTGGGAAGCGTTTTGGGTCATCGAGAGCGACATGGCGTCGATGGGCGCGCCCGAGCCACGGCGGTCAAGGTTCTACTCGACCTTCTCGGGGCCGGGGCGTGTGCAGCAGTTCGCCGGCCTCGCGCTGTTGCTCATGCTCGTCGACAAGCGAGTCCGTCCCGGCGGCAACGCGCTGTGGCTCGCGATCACTGCGTTTCTGATGAGCGGGATTCTGATGGGCCGAGTCCGCTCGGTGTGGCTCACACTGATGATGGCGTCGCTGATCTACATGGCGGTGACCCGGTTCAGCGAGAAGATTCGCCTGGTCATCGTGACGACGCTCGTGGTGATCGCGGGGTTCGTGGCGCTGCCGGTGATCCCCGGCGGGGCGGCGGTGGTCGATCGGCTCGACTCGCTGACGAACCTGGCCGAGGACGGCAGCTTCAACGGTCGGGTCGAGTTCAGCCAGCGTGCCATCGGCATGATCATCAGTCGGCCGTACGGGTTCGGCATGGGCGCGTCCGGGCTCGCCGGGCGACTTGCGGGCCGGCAGTCGTTGATCGCGTTCGACAACGGCTACCTGCAAATCGGCTTCGCGTTGGGCCTGCCCGGTGCGGCGTTGTTGATCCTCGGGTTCTACAAAATCGGCAAGTACATCTGGGCCGGGTTGCGACAGGATTGGGTGCGCGGCGATCCGGACCTGAATCTGAAAATGATGATGGCCGCGTTCGTCGTGGGCCACCTCGCACAACTGGCGGCGTCGAACTTCCTGCGGACCGAGATGGCGCTTCTCGTCTGGCTGATGCTCGGAACGCTGGCGGGGATGGTCTATCGCAAGCAAACCATGCCGCAACGACGGCCGGTCGAGCTTCCCCGGCAACGGCTCACGCCGCGACTTTCCCCGATGCCCGTGCCGGCACGACCTTCAACCCTCCGACGGCGACCCTGACATGCGACTCAAACCAACGCCCGAATGGCTCTGGGAGCGTTCGCGAAGGGCCTATCAGAAGGGACACCGCCGCCGGGCGGCGCTGTACAAAGCGCTCAACTTCAAGCTGCATCATTGCCTCCTCCCTGCCGAAGCGAGCGTCGGCGAACGCCCGAAGCTGCGCCACTACGGCATCGGGACCGTCATCCACCCCAACTGCGACATCGGTGACGACGTGATCATCTACCACCAGGTCACCATCGCCGGGGAATCCTGGCTCGGGTCGCCGCATCGTGTGAGGATCGGCGACCGGGTCATGCTCGGTACGGGATGCAAGATCATCCCGCGCAAGGACACCGGGCTGACCATTGGCGATGACGCGGTCATCGGCGCGGGCGCGGTGGTGACGCGTGACGTGCCTGCCAAGCACGTCGCGACCGGCGTACCGGCACGGACTCGGCCCAGGGAGGTCGAGTGAACCCGCCAGGCACGGAGTCCGAACGCCCGCTGCGGATCGTGTGCAACGGCTACGTCGAGCCGAGTGCCGGCAGCATCGCCACGGCCGGCTTCATGCTGCTGCAAGAGCTGCTCGAACGCGGCCACGACGTCACGTTCGTTTCCAAGAAGTCGTTCGTGCATCCCCGGTCGCTCCTCGAACGCTTTCCAAATCTCAGTTACCAGGACGTCGGCGATGCCGCGACGGACCGGGTTCACAAGCTCGCGACCAGGTTCGGGCCCGTGACCGGTTTGGCCGCCGCGTGGGTGAACCATCGCAAGTTCGGTCGCCGGGTGATGGGGGCGATTCAGACGCTGCACGAGGCCGATCCGTTTGATGTGGCGTTCTTCTCCGGCGTGCCGGCGTTCGGTCGCGTGCCGGGCTTGCCGGCGGTGAGTTGGGTGCAGGGCGCGCCCGGCTCGGACGTGCGGTCGTTGACGGAGCGCGGGACACTTCTCCGCCGGACCGAGGGGCGCATCCGCCTGGCCGGGATGAAGGCTTACGGCCGGTATCGGCTGACGCTCGGCTTGCCGGACTACGCCAGCAGTGACCGGGTGATCGTCGGGAGCTCGACATCGCGCGAACTGCTCACACGCCACTACGGCGTCGACCCGGGAAAGACCGCGGCGTTGGCGTACCCGATCGACCTGAGCGATTTTTCACCCCGGCCGCAGTCGGACGCGGAGCCGTCGGACGAGCCGCTGCGGCTGTTATGGCTCGGTCGCATCGTCCCACGCAAACGGCTCGATCTGCTCCTCGACGCGGCCAAGTTGGCGATCGAGCAAGGGTGCCGGCTGCACATCGACATCGTCGGCAACTTCGGCTTCGCCAAGGGGCTGCGGAAGCTGCTCGACGAGTTCCCGATGCCCGAGTACTTGTCGCATCACCCACGGGTGCCGCGGCCGGAGGTCGTCGGGTTGTTGCGGCAGTGCGACGTGCTGGTTCAGCCGAGCGACGACGAGGATTTCGGCTCGAGCGTCGCCGAGGCCATGGCGTGTGGTACGCCCGTGGTCGTCGGCAAGACCAACGGGACGGGCGATTTCATGTGCGATCAGTCCGTCCGCCTGACCGACGATTTGCCTGAGACGTTTGCCGCGGTGCTGCACGACCTGGCGGCGAGAAAGAAAGCCGGCCGACTGCTCGATCCGGAGTCCACCCGTCGCACGGCCGAAGAGCATTTCGACGTCCGTCGCGTCGTGGATCAACTCGAACGGATGCTCCGCACCGTCGCGGCTCAGGGAGGGAAGCGGTGAACGGTTCGGCCCGGCGACATCTGATCTGGGTGAACCACACGTTCCGCCGGACCGACGGGCAGGGCCGGGTGAACCTGGAAGTGGTCAGCCGCTTGGCGGGTCGGTACGACCGACTGACGCTCATCGGGGCGGACGTGCCTGCGGAGCTTGCGGCGACGGAGGGCGTGGCGTTCGTGGAGACGCTGCCGCGTTCGTTGCCGACCACGCCGTTGCGGCACCTGTCGTTCGCCGGTCGGGCCGGCCGGGCGGTGCGGCGAGCGCGGGCATCGGCCAAGTCGGCCGGGGCACGATGCGTCATTGTCGCGAACGGTGCGATGCTGACCGGGCCGGTCGACGTGAACGCCTCGCACTTCGTCCACGGCTCGTGGAAGGCCAACCCGGCCCACCCGCGACACGGCGGCGGCGCTCGCGGCATGTACCAGGGTTTCGTGACACGCTGGAACGCGCTTTGGGAGCGTCGGGCTTACCGGCAAGCGGGCAGGGTCATCGCCGTGTCCCCGCAGGTGGCGAACGACGTCATCGACCATTGCGGCGTGGCCCCGCAGCGTGTTTGTGTCATCGAGTCCGGCGTGGATCTCGACACGTTTACGCCATGGACGCCCGACCAGGGTTCACCACGCCAAGGGCACGAGTGGGAAGCGGCGCGTGACAAGCTGGTGCTTGGCTTTTGCGGCGATTTGCAGACCAACCGGAAAAACCTCGACCTGCTTCTCGCCGCGCTGGGGAGGGTCGACGGCGTTCACGCTTTCGTGCTGGGCGGTGAGGCGGGCAGCAGGTACCCGGGCCTCGTGAACTCGCTGGGGTTGGCGGACAAGGTGGCGTTCCTTGGCCATCGCCCGGACGTGGCCAAGTGGTTTGCGCAGGTGGATGTCGTGGTGTATCCGTCACACTACGAGCCGTGGGGGCTGGTCGTGCCGGAAGCGCTCGCCAGCGGGGCGGCGGTGATCACGGTGCCGCAGGTCGGTGCCAGCACGCTGGTCCGCGACGGGGAGAACGGCTACGTTCTTTCCGGAACCAATGATGTCGATGGCCTTGCCGCTACGCTCCGGCGGCTGGCCGAATCACCCGGGCTCGTCAATCAACTACGACACGCCGCACCGTTCTCAGTGTCGGAACTGACATGGTCACGAACGGCCGACGCTTACGCCGACGTGATCGACAGGGCTTTCGACGCCGCACCGGATTACCCATGACCTCGCAAGCTCCACGGCAACGAACGCTCCGGGCGATGACCCTGGGCGTGGGCTGGTTTCCCAAACAGCCCGGCGGGCTCAACCGGTACGTCCACGGTTTGCACGGGAGCCTCGGCTCGGCGAGTATCGACCAGAAGCTGCTGCTGGTTGCGGGTGAGTCGGAGGAGATTGAGGCGCGCGAGGAAGTGGCGTCGGTCGCGGGCCCGGACGAGCCGGTGTTTCGGCGCTTGCTCCGGATGCGCGGCGCGGTGCGGGCGAGTCTGCCGGACGCCGATCTCGCCGTGACGCACTTCGCCTTGTACGCCCGCGGCTGCCGGGATCTGCTTCGCGATCGGCCGCATGTCGTGCACTTTCATGGCCCGTGGGCGGCGGAGAGTTCACGTGAGGGACTCGGTCGGATCGCCACGCACATCAAGCACCGCGTCGAACGCGCGGTCTACCGCACCGGCGACCGTTTCATCACACTCTCCAACGCCTTTGCGGACATCCTGGCCAAGGACTATGGCGTCGATCGCGCACGCATTACGATCATTCCCGGCGGCGTCGACATCGAGCGGTTCGACGCGTCCATGCCACGGGCCGATGCCCGGGCCCAACTCGGCTGGCCGTCCGATCGGCCGATCGTCGTCTGCGTACGGCGCCTTGTCGCCCGCATGGGTCTGGAATCTCTCATGGATGCAACGGCGACCTTGCGCGAGCGGCACCCGGACGTGTTGGTCCAGATCATCGGCAAGGGCCGGCTCGCCGACGCGTTGGAGCGTCGTGTGCGCGAGGCGGGGCTCGCCGATCACGTCGAACTTCTCGGGTACATGCCCGACGAGCAGTTGCCGTTGGCGTACCGGGCGGCGGATTTGAGCGTGGTGCCGACGCAAGCGCTGGAGGGGTTCGGACTGATCGTGGCCGAATCGCTTGCCGCCGGGACGCCGGCCTTGGTCACGCCGGTCGGCGGCCTGCCCGAGGTGGTGCAGGACTGGCGAGCCGATCTCGTGATGCCCGGAACGTCGAGTGACGTGATCGCGCATACCCTTGCCGCCGCGCTGTCCGGTGAGATGCAGATGCCGACGGCCGAGCAGTGCCGGGCGTATGCGGTCGATCGGTTTGCGTGGGACCGCATCGCCGGGCAAGTCGCTGGGGTTTATCGTCAAGCAGTCGATCTGAGTAAGTGACATGAGTTCAGCAGCGAGCAATCCGCAAAATGGCAGTGCCGACCGTCCGAAGGTGTTCTGCATCGGCTTCATGAAGACCGGCACGACGTCGCTGGGTGCCGCACTCGAGGTGCTCGGTTATCGCGTTGCTGGGCCGTTCGGGATCCATGATCCTCGGATTGCCGAGCATGCTTGGCCTCGGGCTCAGGAAGTTCTCGAGCACTACGACGCGGTGCAGGACAATCCCTGGCCGGTGCTGTTTACCGAACTCGACGCCGCTTATCCGGGCAGCAAGTTCATCCTCAGCACGCGCGACCTGCGGAGTTGGATCGGGAGCGTGGAGCGATACTTCGGCCCGAAGTACCGGACGCCGATGCGCGACTGGATCTTTGGACCTGCCGACAACGAGGAACGCCGCGAGAAGTACCTGGCCCGTTACGAGCGTCACACCCGCAAGGTTCGGGCGCATTTCGCCGGACGCGACGGTGATCTTTTGGAGATCGACTTGTCCCGTGACGCGGGCTGGGGCAGGTTGTGTTCGTTTCTCGAGTGCCCCGTCCCCGATGCGCCATTCCCCTCACTCAACACGTCGAAATCCAACGCCCGGCTGAGCAGCGTCATCGGTCGCAAGTCGCGCCGCCTGGGCCGATTGCTCGGGCTTATCCCCGAGCCACGCGAGTGTTGGCCGCCGGTGCCACGCGACGCCGACCCGACCATACCCGCTCCCCGATAGCTCCCACGCCGACCGCCTCCCCAGTCCCGCCCGGAAGGAAACCCACTTGTGACCCGACGTCCCGTTCTCATGTCGCTGATCCCCCCGAAGCTGCGGGCGTCGGCGTTCTATCGGATGTACAACCCGGTGCCCCCGACCTACGCCGGGTTGTTCGACGGCGCGCCGTTGCACTTCGCGCCGGACGTGCGGATGAAGTTGGTGCCGACCGATGTGCTGCATGGGTGCATCGCGATGACCGGTTACTACGAGTGGCCGTTGTCGCAGCGTGTGGCCGAGGGAGGAAGCGGTGGTGGGCTGTTGGTCGATGTCGGGGCGAACGTTGGCTACTTCACCTTGCTGTGGGCCGCGCGGGGCGGGCGTGTCATCGCGTTCGAGGCCTCGCCGCGCAACTTGCCGTTACTGCGTGAAAACGTCGAGCGGAACGGTCTGGGGGATCGCGTCGATGTCCGTGGGCTTGCCGCCGGTCGGGAAGACGGCTTTCTCGAGTTCGACCTCGGCCCGGACGAGCAAACCGGCTGGGGCGGTTTCGCCGCGGAGAAGTCGGAACAAACCGTCCGTGTCGACGTGGTCCCGCTCGACACCGCCGTGGGTGGCGAGCAGCATATCGACCTGCTGAAAATCGACACCGAAGGTGCCGATGCGTGGGTCCTGGAAGGTGCGCAGACGCTGTTGCGTGAAAAACGGATTGGCGAGATTCGGTTCGAGGAGCACAAGCCACGCGCCGCCGCCTTGGGCATCAAGACCGGTGAAGTCCAGCAAATGCTGCGTGACCACGGCTATGAGGTTCGCGCCGACTCCGACCCGGCCAAGGATCAGGTGGACTGGGTCGCCACGCCAGTCGGGGCGGCGGGTTCATGACGCGGCTGCTCGTGGTGAGTCACACCGCCAAGCTCGGCGGCGGCGAGATCGCGCTCGCAAACCTTCTCACCCATCTACACCAAGCGGATGACGACCGCTTTAAGCCCGAGGTTGTCGTGTTCGAGGATGGGCCGCTGGTCGATCGGCTCGGTTCGGTCGGCATCCCGACGACGCTGATGCCGCTCGGAGAGCAGATCCGTGCCGCGAGTAAGGACGCCACCGGCATCCGGTCGATCGGCAAACTGCCCGCCGCGATGAAGTTCGTTGGCCGACTCAAACGCCACATCCGGCAAAGCGGTGCCGAGCTGGTGTACTGTAACTCGCTCAAGGCCGACGTGCTCGGCGGTGTGGCGGCGCGGCTCGCGGGCGTGCCTTGCATCTGGCATGTGCGTGACCGGGTGGAGCCCGACTACCTGCCGGCGAAAGTGGTGCCGGTGTTCAGGAAGTTGGCCGCGTGGGTGCCGGCGGGTGTCGCGGCCAACTCCGAACACACGCTCGCAACGCTGCACTTGCCGCGGGAGAAGCCGACGCAGGTGATCTACTCGGGCGTGGTGCCGCCGGCCGAGGTGGCGGACGAGCCGGACGGTCCGCCGGTGATCGGGCTGGTCGGGCGGTTGGCGCCGTGGAAAGGTCAGCACGTGTTCCTCGAAGCGGCAGCCCGAGTTCGCGCGGACATTCCAGACGCGCGGTTTCGTTTGATCGGTTCGGCGTTGTTTGGCGAGGATGATTACGAACGCCGCCTGCGCGATCGGGCGGAGCGGCCGGACTTGTCCGGGGCGGTGGAGTTCAGTGGGTTTCGGGACGACATCTGGTCGGCACTTGCCGAGTTGAACCTGGTGGTCCACGCGTCTGTAACGCCTGAACCGTTTGGGCAGGTCGTGGTCGAAGCGATGGCCGCGCGGCGGGCCGTGATCGCGACCGATGGCGGCGGTGTCCGGGAAACGGTCGTCGACGGGCAGACCGGCGTACTCATCGCGATGGGAGACGAAGACCGAATGGCCGAGTCGATGGCACGCCAGATCGTCCGACTGTTGCGTGACGACGACCTCCGACATCGGATGGCGGCGGCGGGCCGGGACCGGGCGCTGTCGACCTTCCACATTTCTCAGACTAGCCAAACCTGCCTGACGTTAATCGACGAGGTATTGTCTAGGCGGGCGAGGCGTTGACGGGTCGGACGCCGGTCTCACGCCGGAGCCGCCGTGGACACGCCCGTGGCCTTTGTTGATGATCATGACCACCGTCTCTGTTAGCCAAACGGACGCATCACCTTCACCGACAGCCGGCAGCGGCGGGTGGTCGGCCCGGCAGTACGCACTTACGGCGTTGCTTGCCGGGGTCGGGATCATCGCGACGTTCGACGTCTGGTCCGACTTGGCGTGGCGGGGCACGCAGGATGAAGAAGCGAGCCACATCCTGCTCGTACCGATCATCGTGATTTGGCTTGCGTTTCTGCGCCGCAAACGCGCCGCGACGGCGGTCGTGCGTGGCCAGTGGGTCGGCGTGGCGATCACCGCGCTCGGTTGGCTGTGTTACACGATCGGCGATGCGTTCCTCATGCTCAGCCTTTGGCAGCTTTCGGCCGTCGTCGTGCTGGTCGGAACCATCGTCACCGGCCTGGGCACGGACGTGCTCAAGCGCTTCGCGCCGGCCATCATGGTAATGATCTTTCTCGTGCCGCTCCCCGCGATCGCACGCCAAAACATCACGCTCCCGATGCAACAGTCGGCCGCCGTGGTTACGCAACTGATCCTCGACGTCATCGGCACGGGTGTCGAGCGGCAGGGCAATCTGCTCACGATCAACGGGACGCCGGTCACAGTCGCGGAGGCATGCAACGGGCTCCGCATGAGCCATGCGTTGGTGTTGGTGTCGGTGGCATTCGCCTTCGCGACACCGATGCGAACGTGGGTGCGGTTGGCCGTGTTGGCGTTGTCGCCGGTGTTCGCGGTGGCGTGCAACATCCTTCGGCTCGTGCCGACGGTCTGGGCGTACGGGTACATGGAACCCGAGAGCGCCGACCTGTTTCACGACATGGCCGGCTGGGTGATGTTGCTCGTCGGCTACCTGGTACTGACCGGTTTTGTCTGGTCGCTGGAATGGCTCGGATTACCGGTGATGTTGCCCAAGGCACGGGCGTTTGCAACGGCCGCGCTGGGGACGGTGGGTCGGCCCTCGGTTGTCGCGGTGGCGGCGAGTTCGGTCGTGCTACTCGCGCTGATCGCCGAGCGGGTTTACTGGCAGATCGAGCCGGGTGATGCGACCGCGTACCAGGCAGGGATCGCCGAAGCGGCGGAGGCGTTGCCGTTCCAGACCGGGTCGTGGTTCGGACAAACCATGCCGGTGCCGACGCAGGCGACCGAGTTGCTCAAGCCCACGGCGTTGGTCAGTCGGCGTTACTCCAACCTGTCGGGCACGGCGGCCGTCGGGCTGCTGATGGTGCATGTCCAGGACAATCGCGACCTGCTCGGGCACTTCCCACCGGTCTGCTATCCCAATCAGGCTTGGACGATGCTGTCGCAGGAGCCGGTCGTGTGGGAAGTCGATGACATGACGATCGACGGCGTGCGATACCGGTTTCATCCGCCGGGGAGCCGGGAAGATCATCCGCCCGTGACGATTCTGAACTTCATCACGGTCCCCGGCGGCGACCGGACGTTGCGGGACATGAACGAGCTCGAAGACGCCGTGAAAGACCGCAGCCGACTGCATTACGGCGCCGGGCAGATGCAGTTGCTGTTTTACGCCGGCGAGGACGAGGCGCGTCAAGCCGAGGTGCTGGCGGAGTTCATCCGGCTGGGTCGTCCGATGATCGAAGCGATGATGGCCGAGCCCACGCTGGTTGAGTGAGGCGGCGAAGCTCTTGGCCGTTCGGTGGCTTCACCGTTTCCCGCGTGGGCGAAGCGGGGACGTGTCGTCGTCGTCCGAATCGCCATCGGCTCCGCCGGCGAAGAGCGAGGGCGGGATGCTGCCGGCCGGCGGGAGGGTTTGGCCGAAGTTGCGTTGGAGAATTAAGGCGTCGAACAGGTCGACGTCGCCGTCGTAGTTGAGGTCGCCCTGAGAAAAGACCGGATCGTCGGTGTCGCCGAAGTTGCGTTGGAGTGTCAGTGCGTCGAACAGATCGACGTCGCGGTCGCGATCGAGATCGCCAGCAAGAACGAAGAAGTCGAGTGTGACATCGGTTGCGAGTGCGGGGCCGACGTTGCCGTTGTTGCCATCGACTGCGGCATTGGCCGAGAGGGTCGCACGATAGTTGCCGTCGGGCAGGATTCCCTGCTCGAAGCCGGCGAACGAAAACGCGGCGATGTCACGCTCGGTGTCGATGACGAGATGCGTCGCGTTGATGTCGATCCGGACGCCCGTGTCTAGGTTGGTCAGGACGAGGTCACCTTCGTCCAGGGCCGAGGCAAAGCCGGCATCCATGCGAATGGTGACGCTCTGGCCTTGCTCGAACTCGAACCGCGTACCGCCAACGAGCACGTTGCCGCCGTCGACGAAGAATCCGTTTCGGTGCTCCTCGACCCAACCCAGCAGGGCGCGGTTGAGCGTGGCCTCGTCGTTCGGCTGGTTGTAGTACTCCTTGTGTCCCCACTGGCCGGTGTTCCATTTGGCGACATCGGTGTAGGCGGTCGGCATGGTGCCGCCGGCGTCTTCCCAGGCTTCGAGCGCGTTGCGGTACGCCTGCTCCATCCGCGGGTGGCGAGTGACCGATTGGAGGGCGGGAACGAGGTTCGGATGGGGATTGGCACCGCCGGCACTGATGCGGTCGAGGTGTTGGTTGCCTTCGTAGGCGATGAGCGGGATGCCGCGTTGCTGGGTGCGGAAGGCCGCGTTGGCCCACTGGTCGGCCGCATCGACGGTGTCGGCGGCGATACGGTCAAACACCTCGTCGTAGTCGAGATCGCCGGCGTTGGCGTTGATGTACTCGCCGGTCTCGCGGCTGGTGAAGTAGTACGCCACGCCCGCGACATCGACATTCTCGGCTCCAGCACCGTCGATCCGCAGGCCAAGACCGCCGGGGTTGAACGTTTGTCCCGCGATGACGCGGACCATGCGATCGACACCGCCGAGCTCGGTTTGAAAAACCGCGAAGATCTCCGCGCTGCGTCGGCCGTGGGCCGCGTCGTGTGAGATGCCCCATTGCTCGGCGAGCATCGCGACGTGATCGAACTGAACGCGGAACGGTCCCGCCGAGTTCCAGGTTTCGTTGGAGTACTCGACCCAGACGTCCAGCTCCGGGTTGAGGCGAGCGTTGAACAGCCGGGCCAACTGCGCGACGTAATCGTCGTTGGCAGCGTGGGGCACGTTGATCCAGATGTCCTTGCCCGTTTCGTTGGCCAAGTCGATCATCACCTCGTAGGGAACCCCGGCTTCCCAGCCCCAGTGTGCGTCGCTGAGCTGTGGGCGGTCGGACCATTCGACGTCGGTGTTGCCGTTGGTGACGTTCCAGTCCATGAACCGCAGCACCGGATGGTCGGCGAGGTTGGCCTTGAACTCGTCGGTGAATCGGCTGGGGGCGTCCTCGCGATCGGGCAGCCAGACACGGATGTTGCGGACCGGATCGGCCGGGTCGGATTCGATGATGTTCAGGAAGATGTTGCCTGCGGTGTTGTGGACGTAGATCTTGCGGTTGGGGCCGGGGTCAGGGCCGGTGTCCTTTTCGTAGATGTGTTGCCCGCGGATCTGGACATCGCCGGCACCGTCCCATTCGACGACGTACTCACCGGTGGGGTGGAAGCCTTCGGTGTCCTGGAAGATCGGACTGCGGGCGGCCTGGCCGGGCGCGAGACCGGCGGGGTAGCCGTCCTCGGTCAGGGGGAGCGACCGGCCGTCGTCCCAGACACTGCCGTCGACGGGGCCGGAGATCCAACCGTTGTTGTGCTTGGCGACGTCGTTGAACGGAAGGTTGACCGCGACGGTGGAGACGCCGTTGAGCCCGATCGCGCTGCCGGGCAACCGGACGATCTCGCCCGCCGCGTTACGCAGCACCTCCGACGCAACCGGGGCCTCGACCGCAGGGGCTTCGTGGAAGAGCGTGGACGAGAGGAGCCGGCGATTTTCGAGCTTCTCGAGCATGGCGTTGAAAAATTTGTCTTGGGCGAAGGATGTCGGTTTCATACGGACAAATCCGGCACTTTCGGTACGAAATGGCGGTTGATCGCAAGTTTACAGATGACCGCCGACCCCGCGACAAAAATCGAAAAATTACCCATTTTTACATCACGGCCGGTAATCAACGGGGATGCGGTCACAAATCCGACGCCGCCCGCGCGGCTTCGTTACCGGACGGTGATGTCGCGAACCTCAAGCTCGACGCTGGTCATTCCGTTCCAATGGTTGAGTGACGGCACGCCGGCGATGTCGAGCCGTTGGCCTTGGCGGAGCTCCGTCGCGTGCGGTCCCATCTTGAACGCGATGCACTTCATCGGCGTTTGTCCTGAGCGGACGCGCAGCTGCAGGTGGTCGCCGTTGCGGCCGACGGGCCTCGGGTCGGCCGCGAGCAGGACGTTGCGGAACACGAACACCGGCCGACTGTTGCCCGCGCCGAACGGGCCGAGCAAGGCGAGCTGTTTGACCAACGCCGGCGTGAGTTGATCGAGCGTTGCCTCGGCGTCGATCCGCAGGCGGGGCACCAGGTCCGTCGGCTCAAGTAGGTCGTTGGCGTGGGCGGTCAGTGCATCGCGGAACGCGTCGAGGTTCGCCGCGTCGAGCGTGAGCCCGGCGGCCATCGCGTGGCCGCCGTGGCGTTGGAGGTGGTCGGTGCAATGCGCCAGTGCGGCAGCGAGGTCGAAGCCGGGAATGCTGCGGGCGCTGCCGGTCAGACTTCCGTCCTCGCAGCCGGCGAGCACGACGGTCGGCCGGCAGTACCTCTCAACGAGCCGCGAGGCCACGATGCCGACCACGCCCTGGTGCCAGTCATCGCCAGCGACGACGATCGCGCGGCGGTCGTCGGTCGCGAAGCCGGCGGATTCGATCTGCTCGATCGCCGCGGCGACGATCTCACGCTCGGTTGCCTGGCGGGTGGTGTTCTGTTTCGCGAGGAACTCGGCGATGTCGACCGCTTCGTGCAGCGGGGCGGTGGTGAGCAGATCGACCGCCTGCCGTGCGTGGCCCATCCGGCCGGCGGCGTTGAGGCGCGGGCCGACCTTGAAGCCGACGTCGAACGCGTCGACATCCTGACCGTCGAGCCCGGCGACCTTGATCAGCGCTTTGACGCCGTCGAGGTTCGAGTGCTTGAGCCCGGCCAGTCCGTGTCGGGCAAGCACGCGGTTCTCGCCGGTCAACGGAACCACGTCCGCGACGGTCCCGAGTGCTGCCAGCCCGACCGCGTCGACGAGGAAGTCGCGCAGCTTCGGATGCACCCGGCTACCGCCCGCCACGCACCGGCCCACCGCCCACGCCAGCTTGAACGCCACGCCCGCGCCGCACAGGTCGTGATTCGCATATCCCTCGCCCGCCTGCGGATGCACGATCGCGCAACACTCGGGGAAAAGGGGACTGTCCCCTTTTTGTGTGGGCGTGTGGTGATCGGTGATGATCAGGTCGATGCCGCGATTAGCGGCGATGGTGGCTTGCTCGGTCGCAGTGATGCCGCAGTCGACGGTGACGATCACGTCCACGCCCGCATCGGCCAGCGCCCGTACCGCATCGCCGTTGAGCCCGTAGCCCTCCTCGATGCGGTGGGGCACGTACGTCGCGACCTCGCCGCCGAGGAGGGTGAGGGTGTGGTAGAGGATGGCCGACGCGGTGATGCCGTCGACGTCGTAGTCGCCGTAGATGACGATCTTTTCGTTCTGCCGCAGCGCCTTGGCGAGTCGGTGGGCGGCGTCATCGCAGCCGGGCAGGTCCGACGGATCGAGCAGGTCCGCGAGCGTCGGCTTGAGGAACTTCCGCGCCGCCTCCGCATCATGGATGCCGCGCTGTTTGAGCAGCCCAGCAACCAGCTCCGAGACGTCCGTGTCCCGTGCCAGGTCCGCACAATTGTCCGGCCATGCCCGCACTTCCCACCGCTTGCGCGGCAACGTCGGTGCGTCCGATTGTGTCCGTGCGGTCATCGTGGCGTCCATGCGATCCCAGAGTATGTCGAGATCTGGCCGAATGCGAAAACCACCGTAGAACCGCGTCGGGTGGCGGCGCGGTTCCTGATCAGCCGGTGGTGCCGGGCAGCACCCACTTGTTCACTGCCCACAGTCCGCCGGCAAGGGCGACGAGGACCGTGCTCATCACAACCGCTCGGCCGAGACCCACGCCGGCGGCTTTGCCGAAGATCTGGTAGCCGGCGACGTACACGAGGATGAACCCGAACGTCAGCTTCAGCACGCCCGTGTCCAGCGCGTTGGCCGCCCACGCGCCGAAGTAGCTGCCGATGAACACGCCCGGGAGCATCCAGGCGGCGGTGGCGATCTTGAGCGTGCCCTCGCCGTAGTACTTGACCATCGCCGGAATCTGCAGCGGTGACGCGATCACGCCCAGACTCGTTCCTTGAGCGGACTTTTGATCGAAGCCGAGCAACAGCACCAGCACCGGCACGATCACCGCGCCGCCGCCCAGGCCGGTGAAGGCGCTGAACACGCCGATGAAAATGCCGAAGGGGAGTAGGAAGTACGGGTTGGTCGATGAGACGAAGTCGGGCATGGAAAACACCGTACTCGCCCCGGCCCGTTCGCTTAAGCGAACAGGCCTAACGCATTCACTCACCCGCGTCCGCAATCGGCTGCTCGATGACAACGTGCAGCGTCTTGCCTTCGATCTTGGCGACGCGGACGGTGCGATCGGCGACGGGGACGGTGTCGCCGACCTTGGGCCAGCGGGACAGTTCGTGGGTGAGCCAGCCGCCGAGCGTGACCACGCCGGCGTCGTCGAACACGTCCTCGGGCAGCGCGAGTTTCTCGGCCACGTCACGCAACGCGATGTCCCCGGTCGCGTGCCAGACGCCGTTACGTTCTTCGAGTTCGCTCGCACCGTCGCGATCGTCGAACTCGTCCTCGATGTCGCCGACGAGTTCTTCCAACACGTCTTCGAGTGTGACGATTCCTTCGACCGCGCCGTACTCGTTGACCGCCGCAGCCATGTGCGAGTCGCCGGTCTGGAACTGCTTGAGCAGGGCGTCGATGGGCTGCGTGTCGGGCACGAACGGCATCGGCCGCATGATCGCCTTGAGGTCCACCGCGCCCGTGCCGATCGCGTGCATCTCACCGCCGGGCTTGTCGCTGGGAATCGCCATCAACTCGTCGGGCTTATCCGGATTTGGCTGAAGGTGCATTCGCCCCGGCACCAGGGCCAGCACGTTGAACACGTCGCGCAGATGCACCACGCCCAGGATCGTGTCGAGCGATCCGTCGACGATCGGCAGGCGGGTGTAGGGTGCGTCGCGCAGCGTCTGGAGAATGGTCGCGAAGTCGTCGTTGAGCCGGAGGAAACGGACGTCCTTGCGGTGGGTCATGATCTCGCGGACGCGGATGTCGCCGAGCTTGCCGGCGGTGCGGATCATGCGTTCCTGCTGCGCGTCGATGACCGCGCCACCCTTGGCGATGGCGGCGAGGGTGGCGATTTCGTCGACGGTGACCGACGTGCCGTGCCCGTGTCCGCCGCCGCCCTCGAAGGGCTTGTTCACGAAGCGGATCGCCGCGAGCACCGGCCCCATCGCCCAGACCAGGAACCGCATCGGTCGGCCGCTGATCGTCGCGACCGTCGTGTTGTACTTCACGCCCATCGTCTTGGGCAGGATCTCCGTGAACTGCAGCATCAGCACGGTGAAGACCGCACCGAAGGCGAAGACCGTCCACCCGCCCTGGTAGCCGTAGAGCTCCATGAGCCGCTCGAACTCCGCACCGGCGACGGTCGCGCCGATGGTGTGGGCGGCGGTGTTGCAAATCAGGATGACGCTGATCGGCTTCTCGACGTTTTTCTTGAACGTCTCCCAGATCTCGCCGATGACCGGGCGGGTGCGTTTGAGTTCGCCGACCTGACCCGGCGTGAGCGAGAGCAGGGCGGCTTCGAGCAGCGAACAAATCGCGCTGATCCCCAGCGACACACTAACGGCGGCAAAGAGCAATAGAAACGTCACGACGGCAACAGTGTAGTGATGTGAAACGTTCTGTCGTTACACTCGGCTCATGCATCGCCACTTTGACCTCTCGGAGTTGCTCGCCGTGGCCCGCGGAGATGCCGAGGCGGACTTGATCCTTGCCGACGGTTGCGTCGTCAACGTGTTCAGCGGTGAGATTGAGCGGGCCGACGTCGCGATCCACGGCGGACGGATTGCCGGTGTGGGTAAGTACAAGAAAGCGGTTGAAGTCGTCGAAGCCCGTGGGGCGTACTTGTTGCCCGGGTTGATTGATGGGCATGTGCATGTCGAGAGTTCGTTGTGCGTGCCGGGGCAGTTCGCACGGGCGGTGGTGCCGAGGGGGGTGACGCATGTCGTGGCCGACCCGCACGAGATCGCGAACGTGGCCGGCGTGGCGGGAGTGCGTGCGATGGCGCGCCAAGCGTCGGCGCTGCCGGCCCCACGGTTTCACTGGGCCGCTCCGAGTTGCGTTCCTGCGACCGACATGGGCACCGCCGGCGCGACGCTCGGTGCCGACGACCTGGCCCGGCTCAAGCACGACGGCGTTGTCGGCCTGCTCGCAGAGGTCATGAACTTCCCCGGCGTGGTCCAAGGTGATCCCGACATGCTCGCCAAGCTCGCCGCCTTCGACCTGGCCAAACGCGACGGGCACGCACCGGGGCTTTCGGGCAACGCGCTCAATGCCTACGCCGCCGCCGGCATCGACTCCGACCACGAATGCACCACTATCGAGGAAGCCGCTGAGAAACTCGCCCGTGGCATGTACGTTCTCATCCGCGAAGCGACCAACGCTCACAACCTCGACACGCTTCTGCCGCTGGTCAACGAGAAGAACAACCGACGCATTTGCTTCTGCACCGACGACCGCACGCCTGATGATCTGTTGGCCGAAGGCTCGATCGACATGATGGTTCGTCGCGCGATCGCGTTCGGGATTGAGCCGGTGACGGCCGTGCGGATGGCGACGCTCAACACCGCCGAGCGGTTTGGCCTCGTCGGCAGTGGAGCGATCGCGCCCGGATACTTCGCCGACATCGTGCTTGTCGGCGATCTGACCGAGATGGACGTCAAGCACACGATGGTCGGCGGGCGACTGATCGACGCGGACGTGCTGATCCAAGCCGCCAAATCGGCCCCGCCGGTCGACGCATGGGGCAAGTGCGTCGTCCCTGACGAACCTGATTTCCGTATTGCTGCGAAGGGGCACAAGCTCCGCGTCATCGGTTCGCTGGAAGGTCAGTTGCTCACCGAGGAGCGGCACCTGAACGCGAAAATCGTCGACGGTCATGCGGTGTCAGACATCGCGAACGACGTTCTCAAGATGGCAGTGATCGAACGCCACGGAAAACACGGTCATGTCGGTCTCGGTTTCATCCAAGGCTTCGGTCTCGAGCGCGGCGCGATCGCCGGCACTGTCGCCCACGACCACCACAACCTCGTCGTCATCGGCGCCGACGACGCGAGCATGACCGCCGCCGCTCGATGCGTCGCCGACATGCATGGCGGGCTCTGCTGCGTCGATGGCGACAAGGTCCTTGCCCAACTCCCGTTGCCCGTCGCCGGCCTGATGAGCGACGAGCCGATCGAGGACGTCCGCCATCGAATGGCCGACCTGCTCGCCGCCGCGAGAAAGCTCGGCAGTCCGATGCACGACCCCTTCATGGCGATGAGCTTCATGGCGTTGGAAGTCATCCCCAAGCTCAAGATCACCGACCGCGGCCTGGTCGATGTCGAGGCGTTCGGGTTCGTGCCGTTGTTCGTGTAGCGTGCCGATATGCAAACCACCACGCTCGGTCGAACGGGTGTCAACGTCAGCATCGCCGGGCTCGGCTGCGGTGGGCCGAGTCGGTTGGGACTGCGTGAGGGTTACGGCAACACCGAAGACGACGCGGTCCGGGTCGTCCGACACGCGATCGATAAAGGTGTCACGCTGATCGACACAGCCCGCGCCTATGGCACCGAGCCCGTCGTCGGTCGGGCGATCCGGGAGAGCGGCCGGCGTGACGAACTGTTCATCACCAGCAAGTTTCGGGTCGGCGATCACACGCCTGAACACTTTGCGGAGGCGATCGACACGAGCCTTGCCGAACTCGGTGTCGACATGATCGACGCCTACCACGTTCATGGCGTGTCACGGGATGAGCTGCCGCGGGTGATGGACCAGATCGTTCCGGTGCTCCGTGACGTGCAGGCTGCGGGAAAGATTCGTTTTCTCGCGATCAGCGAACTTTTCCAAGCGGAGCCGAGTCATGCGATGGCCCGTGATCTCTACGCCGAGCCCGAGTGGGCCGAGGTGTTCGACATCCTCATGGTCGGCTTCAACCTGCTCAACCCCTCGGCCCGTCGATATGTCTTGCCACACACACGGCGGCTGAACATCGGTACGCTGTGCATGTTCGCCGTCCGTCGCGCGCTGACCGATCCCACCAAGCGGGCCGAGGTGTTGGACCGGATAGACATGGCCGCCGACGTGCTCGACTTCCTCGGAGACGGCCCGGCCATTACCGACGCCGGTTACCGCTTCGCCCGTCACGAGCCCGGCATCGACGTCACCCTCTTCGGAACTGGCAACACCGCCCACCTTGACGCGAACCTCGCGTCGATCAACGCCGACCCGCTCGATGACGGGGTGCTTCAAGCATTGGAAGCTCGCTTCGGCAAATGCGAGTCGGTATCCGGCAACTAAAGCCCACGGCTGAAGTCGTGGGCTTTGCCGCTATGCTCATCCGCATGCAACACACCACCCTCGGACGCACCGGCCTGAAAGTTTCCAAGCTTTGTCTCGGCACGATGAACTTCGGGCCGCAGACGTCCGAGGCGGATTCGTTCGCGATCATGGACCGGGCGCTGGAGCTCGAGGTGAACTTTTTCGACACCGCCGACGTGTACGGGTGGAGCAAGGGCGAAGGCGTCACCGAGAGGATCATCGGCAACTGGTTTGCCCAGGGCGGTACGCGGCGGGAGCAGACGGTGCTTGCCACGAAGGTCTTCGGCGACATGGACAACGACGACCTGCCCGACCGCAACCTCAAGCGCGGCCTCTCGGCACGTAAGATCATTCTCGAATGCGAGCACTCGCTCAAACGACTGCAAACCGACTGGATCGACGTCTACCAGATGCACCACATCGCGCGTGAAATGCCGTGGGAGGAGTGCTGGCAGGCGTTTGAGACGCTGATCAAACAGGGGAAAATCTTGTACGCCGGCAGCAGCAATTTCGCCGGCTGGCACATCGCCGCGGCCAACGAGAACGCCAAGCGGCTCGGCATGCTCGGGCTCGTATCGGAGCAGTCGAAGTACTCGCTCCTCGACCGCGCGATCGAGACTGACGTGCTGCCGGCTTGCGAGCACTATGGCGTCGGCGTCATCCCGTGGTCGCCGCTGGCCGGCGGGTTGCTCGGCGGTGTGCTCAAGAAGCAGGCCGAAGGCGGACGCCGCGCCAGTGAGCAGACACAGAAGCGGATCGAAGACCTGCGTCCGCAGTTGGAAAAGTGGGAGAGTCTTTGCGACGACATCGGTGAGAAGCCTGCCGATCTGGCGATCGCGTGGATGCTCCAGGACGACCGCGTCACCGCCCCGATCATCGGCCCGCGCACGATCGAACAACTCGAAGGCATCTGCCGAGCGGTCGACATCAAGATCGACGGCGGCCACATGAAACTCCTCGACGAGATCTTCCCCGGCCCCGGTGGCCCGGCGCCCGAGGCGTATGCGTGGTGAGCCTTGGTGGGGATGTGCTACCCTGCGGCGGTGCCGCTCGAACTGGCCATCCTGCACGCCAAGCAGAAGCAGCGCGTCCCGCTCGACGGGCCGGCCGTTCTCGGGCGGAGCAAACCCGGCGCGGAACCCGACATCGACCTTTCGTTCGACGCGTCGATCAGCCGACCCCACGCGAAGTTGTTTCCACGTGGCGAGGTGTGGTTCATCGAAGACCTCGACAGTCGGTGGGGTACCAAGCTCAATGGCACCGAGATTCGCGGCCGGGGTCCACAGCCGTTTCGTCCCGGCGACACGCTGATCATGGGTGAAACCACGCTCCGCCTGCACGGTGCAGGCGCGAGCACCGCACCGGGGGCGATTCTCAAGACACCGCCCGGAACCGTGCGCACGGCGCTTGCCGCCGCCGATAGCAAGCCACCGACCGGTGCCAACACCGAGCGGTTGCAGATGCTGTATGAGCTGCCGCTGAGTTTCGCCGAAGAGGCGGACGCGGACGGGCTCTTGCAGTCGGTGGTGGATCGGCTCGTGGCGGTGCTGCCGAACGTCACGCGGGCGGGACTGTTGCTGGTCGAGGGTGATGCGCTGCTTCTGGCGGCTCATGTCAGTCCGCCGGGCGTCTCCGCCGCCGTTAGCGAAACCCTCGCCCGACGGGTCATCGACTCCGGCGAAGGCATCATCTGGCGTGACGACGCGCCCGGCGGCGACGCGGTCACCAGCATGATCCGCCAGAACGTCCACACCGGCATGTACGCGCCGTTGACCTTCGGCGGTCACACCTACGGCGCGCTCTGCGCCGACAATCCGTCGAGCGGTGCCGAGTACGCCGAAGACGACCTTCGGCTGATGCTCGCCGTCGCCAACTACGCGGCGATGGCGCTGACCAACCTGCGCCTGCAAAAAGAGGTTCGCCGCGAGGCCACGGCCAAGGCGAACCTCGCACGGCAATTTTCGCCGCAGGTGGTCGAATGGCTGTTCAAGCAGAAGGGCCGAACGCGGCTCGGCGGTTCACGGCTGGGCGTCACGATCCTCACCAGCGACGTGCGCGGCTTCACGCGGACCAGCGCGGACATGGAGCCGGATGATGTGGTCGACATGCTCAACGCGTACTTCACCGCGATGGTGCCGATCGTGCATGCCGAGGGTGGGATCGTCGACAAGTTCATCGGCGACGCGATCCTGGCGATCTGGGGCTTCCCGCCGCCTGACGAGCAGCAACACGTCCGCGCCGTCCGTGCCGCGCTGGCGATGCGTGGCGCGATCGCGCACATCACCGCCGAACGTACCGCTGCCGGGTTGCCCATCTGCGAGATCGGGATCGGCGTGCACAGCGGGGAAGTGCTGCAGGGGTTCATCGGTAGCGATGACCGTCAGGAGTTCACCGTGATCGGCGACGCGGTGAACAAGGCCGCCCGCTACTGCGACGGCGCGCTGCCCGGCGAAGTGCTCATCAGCCCGCAGGTCCATGCCCGCGTGTGGAAACACTGCACGGTCGAGAGCCACGAGATCGACACGAAAAACGAAGGCAAGTTGCGCTGTTTCCGTGTGCTGGAAGTGGGGGATGAATGACCCCCCAAGATCTGACACGTGTGCTGGAAGTGACCCGCCACATCGCCCAGGGCGTCGAGTTGCCGGAGGTGCTTGCGGCGGTGATCGAGTCGGGGCTTGCGGTGACCGAGGCCGAACGCGGCAGCGTGTTCCTCCACGACGAGCCGGCGGGCGAACTGTTCATGTTCGTCGGCACCGGCGTCGATGGGCCGGCCATTCGCATCCCGTCCGACCGCGGCATCGTCGGCGAGACCGCCCAGACACGCACCACCATCAACATCCCCGATTGCTACGCCGACCCACGCTTTCACGCCGACACCGACAAGGCGACGGGCTTTCGGACGCGGTCGATGTTGTCGATACCGCTTGTCGGCCTCGACCGCGAACTGGTCGGCGTATTGCAACTGCTCAACCACGCGGACGGGCCGTTCGACGCGCATCACCAACAACTCGCCGAAGCACTCGCGGACCAGGCCGCGGTCGCCCTCCAACGTGCCCGGTTGCTCGAAGACCGGCTGGCCAAGCAACGGCTCGAACAGGAAATCTCCATCGCTCGGCAGATCCAGGAGGACGTGCTTCCGAACGAAACGCCTGCGGTGCCCGGTTACGAGATCGCCGCCCACGCCGACCCGGCCGAGGAGACCGGTGGCGATATCTACGACTTGATCCCGCTTCCCGACGGTCGCATATGCATCTTCCTCGCCGACGCGACGGGTCACGGCGTCGGCCCGGCGCTGTCGGTGACGCAGGCGCGGTCGATGCTCCGCGTCGGGCTTCGGCTCGATGCCGACCCCGCGACGTTGCTCAACGACATCAACGCCCAACTCGCCAACGACCTCTCGGCGACCCGGTTCATCACCGCGTTCATCGGCATCCTCGACCCGGCGACCCACACGCTCACCTATGCCGCGCCCGGGCAGGCGCCGCTGGTCATGCTCCGCGTCGATGGCACCGCCGATGTCCGGGATGCGACGCACATGCCGCTGGGAATCCTCGAAGACTTGCCGTCTGAGGAAGCCGAGCCATTCGGGCGTCACTTTGCCTTCGACGTCGGGGACATGCTGTTGCTGCTGACCGACGGTTTCTACGAAGCCCAGAATGCCGCCGGCGAGGAGCTCGACCAGGGCCCGCTCATCGTTGCCGCGAGTCAACCCGGAAGCGTGGCGGACGTGTTGGCGCGGCTAAAGAATGTCGTTGCTGCTCATGTCGGCGATGGCCCGCAAACCGACGACCAGACCGCCGTGATCCTGCGTCGGTCGCACTGATGATTCGGGCACGAAGCCCACGCAAACCTTCCGTCACGTTGACCGGCGACGGCGGAATCTCAATCATCACGGCGATGTCCGATGAAGCCGCCACCGCGACCGTTAGCAAGCCGAAGATCGACCACCCCGCGATCGAGCCGCTCAAGCGGCAGTTCCCGGAGATCAAGTTCCTAGCCAAGGACTTCCGCGGCATGGTCTCGCTGGTGACCCCTCGCGAGAAGATCGTGGAGGTCTGTGCCTACCTGCGTGATGATCCGAACCTGCGGTACGACCACCTCACCGAGGTCAACGGTGCGGATTACCTGGGCTTTTCACAGAAGACGCCGGGGCGGTTTGCGGTGACGTACGGGCTGACGAGCATCCCGCACAACAACCGGCTCTGGCTCAAGGTGTTCCTCAACCCCGAGCGCGACACCGTGCCAGACTCCGACGCCAACGGCTTCCGTGACGAGAACGCGCTGGAGCAAGGCGATCCGGGTCTCGTGGTTCCCAGCGTTTGCGGCGTCTGGCCCGGTGGCGAGTGGATGGAGCGCGAGGTCTACGACATGTTCGGCGTCATCTTCGAGGGCCACCCGGATCTGCGCCGCATCATGAGCTGGAACGGTTTCGGTAACTTCCCGCTCCGCAAGGACTACCCGCTACGCGGCGTTGGTGAACGCGAAGGTTACAAGATCGTCACCCGCGAAACGGCCTAGCTCGTCGCACTTCAAAACTCGGCGCGATCGTGCATGATGTGGCAATGAGATTTCTGCCCATGCTGCTATTGTTGGCGTTGCTCGGTTGCGAAGCGAGCTTGCCGGTGACCGAGGAAAGTGTCGAGGGGACCTGGACCGCGTCGTACGACCATGTTCCCTTGACGTTGGTGCTCAACGCGGACAAGACGTTCGAGTTCGATACCGGCAACCCGACCGGTAAACCCGGCGCGGCTTGGGCGTTTAGCGAGTGGGGTGCGTTGCCGTCGTTCGGCACATGGCGCCTCACCAGCGGCGATGAGCCGGAGCTGGTCTGGATGATCGATGGCGGGCTTGCCGACAGCGCGTTCGTCCGGAACGTGGGTGACACGAGTCTCACGTTGCAGTTTGACGGCAAGCCGAACGTGGTGTTTACCAAGAAGTGACCGACACCGGCTACGGGCCGATCAGCACGCCGTTGTTGATGCCGCCGTGACCGTCGCCGGCGTCGAGGCTGGGGTCGGCGTCCGGGTCATTGATCCAGCGATCGCCGTTGACGACAAACTTGTACATGTGCATGCCCGGCTCAAGGGGTACGACGACCGACCAGGTGTCGTCGCCGTTCGGGTCCGTCAACGGCGTTGCCGACTCATCCCAGCCGTTGAAATCCCCGGCGACATGCACGGTGTCGGGCTTGTTCGCCCAGGCGCTCACGTCGAGCGTGAACGTGTGCCGGGTGGTTTGAGCTACGGCGTCGTTGGTCGGCGTGCGATCGGCTGCGCTGTCGCTGCTCCTTGCGTTGGTGTCTTCGGTGGCTTCGCCATCGCCGCCGATGAACGGAAGAATCACAAGCAGCAGGACGACCAACGCTCCGATGCCGACCGCGATCGGACCGACCTTCTTCCAATCCACACCGCCGATCGCCGTGCCAGCTTTGTTGACGGGGACCGTGTAGACACGCAAAGCCGTGGCAAACTCGCCGGCCGTTTGGAATCGCGTGCCAGGGTCTTTCGAGAGCGCTTTGGCGATCACGTCGGCCAAGCCCGGATCAATCTCAGGCCGGACGCCGCGGACATCGAGCGGCGGCTGGTCGACTTGTGCTTTGAGCACGGCCGCGCGGGTTTCCCCCTCAACGATGTGACGACCGGTCAGCAGGTACACGAGCGTCGCGGCAAGAGAGTAAATGTCGGCGCGGGCATCACCCTCGGAGCCACGAACGATTTCAGGGGCGATGTAGAACGGCGTACCGCCTTGTTTGGAAGCATGAAGCGGATCGGAGACGTCGCCGCCGTGGGCGAGGCCGAAGTCGGCGACCTTGCACCGGCCGTTGCGTCCGAGCAGGAGGTTGGCCGGCTTGATGTCGCGGTGGACGATGCCGCAGTCGTGGCCCAGTTGCAGCGCGTCGGCCGCCTCGGCGCAGAGCGTGCAAGCTCGCACCACGTCCATCGGCCCGGCGGTCTTGACCAGCGCGTGCGTGCTGCCGCCCTCGGCCAGCTCCATCGCGATGTAGAAGATGCCCTTGGTCTCGCCGACCTCATAAATCTGCGTGACGTTCGGGTGCTCGATCGCGGCGGCGGCGCGAGCTTCGGTGAGCAAACGTTCTAACGGAACGATGCCGCGTTGCTTGGAGTTGATATTGATGCACTTGAGCGCGACCCGCCGGCGTAGCTGCGTGTCTTCCGCTTCGAACACCTGGCCCCAAGCGCCTTTGCCCAGAACGGAAATCACGCGGAACCGGCCGATTCGTTTGCCGAGCCACCGCGGCAACTTGGACGACGACGCATCGGGACTCGAGTTCGAGTCGCTCGGGTCGTCCCGTTGCCAAGTCGGTTCGTCCTCTGCGTTGTTCACGAGACTCCTCTTTCGTGTCCCCGGCCGCTTTCGATTCTCCACGATCTTCGGCTCGACGCAACGGGTTCGATATGCTTGACGAATGTCGCTGTATGACGAGCGCCGGTACCTGGTTCCGTTTCATGCCCCGAAGTTGCCGCAACAGGTGGCCGACGTGCTGGTCGTCGGCGGGGGTGTGGCGGGGTTGCGGGCGGCGATCGCGGCGGCCGATGCGGGTGCCGAGGTGTTGCTGCTGACCAAGGACACGATCGCCGAGAGCAACACGTGGTACGCACAGGGCGGGATCGCCGCCGTGCTCGACACCGAGCATGATTCGCCCGAAGCCCACGCCGCCGACACCCTCGCGGTCGGAGCAGGACTGTGTGACGAGGCGGCGGTCAGGTTCGTCGTCGAGCAGGGCCCCAAGCAGGTGTTGGAACTTCTCAAGTGGGGTGCGAACTTCGACAAGGGGCCGGCCGGCGAACTCAGCATGACCCTCGAAGCGGGCCACAGCTTCGCCCGCATCCTCCACGCCTTCGGCGATGCCACCGGGCGCGAGTTGTCCAACGTTCAGATCCGTGCCGTACTCGGCCGCGACGGCATTCGCGTGCTCGAAGGGGCGTTCGTGGTTGACGTACTCACCGACGAGAGCGGTCGGTGCGTCGGCGTATTGGCGCAGATCGACGGCAAGCTCCACGCGGTCTGGGCACGGCGCACGATCCTCTCGACCGGCGGGACGGGCATGCTCTACCGCGAGACGACCAACCCAAACATCGCCACTGCGGATGGACATGCCGCGGCATGGCGGGCCGGGGCGGCGCTGCTCGACATGGAGATGGTGCAGTTCCACCCGACGACGCTTTACGTCGCCGGTGCCGGGCGGTCACTCATCACCGAGGCCGTTCGTGGCGAAGGGGCGTACCTGATCGACCGCCACGGCCATCGCTTCATGCCCGACGTTCACCGCGATGCCGAACTCGCCCCGCGTGATGTCGTTGCACGCGCCATCGTCGACCAGATTCGCAAGACCGAGTTCACCCACGTCTACCTCGACGTGCGCCACTTGGATTGGGCCCACTTCTCGTGCCGTTTCCCGGGATTGATCCAGCTTTGCGACGACTTCGACATCGATCCGAAGACCGATCCCATCCCGGTGCATCCCTCGGCGCACTACATGATCGGCGGGCTCGAGGTCGATGAGATCGGGCAGACCTCCGTCGAGGCGTTGTACGCCGCCGGGGAATGCACCTGCACTGGTCTGCACGGGGCGAACCGATTGGCGAGCAACTCGCTGCTCGAAGGACTAGCGTACGGCGAAGCCTGCGGCCGCGAAGCGGGAGAGCGTGCGCTGTGCGACAAGCTCCGTTTCCCGATGAAACTGAGCCACGACGTACCGCACTCGGAGCGGACCCAGCTCGACATTACCGACGTGCGCAGCAGCCTGCGGAGTTTGATGTGGCGCAACGCCGGGATCGAGCGGACAGGCGACCGTCTTGATGAGACCCGCGAGATCATCGGGTTCTGGGGCCGGTACATCATGGACAAGGTGTTCGACGACGCCGACGGGTTGCGGCTGCAAAACATGCTGACGATCGCCCGGCTCATCGTGAAGGCCGCCGCGGCACGGACCGAGAGTCGTGGTGCGCACTATCGCATGGACCACCCTGATCGCGACGACGCGCACTGGCGGCTGCGCCAACGCTGGGTCCGGGGCGAGGAACCGACGAACGTGCCTGTCCGATAACGTCCGCGCATGCACACATCGCGTCGCGGATGCCGACTAACCCAGAGTGCCCACCGAGACGATGCCCCCGACCGCCGAGCAGTTGCTCGAGCGCCTTGACGATGCGGAGCGTCAGTTGAATCAGCTCCAGGACGCGTTGGTCGAGAGCCAGCGACTGGCCGCGATCGGGACCGTCGCGGCCGCCGTGGCGCACGAGTTCAACAACCTGCTCACCCCGATGATCAGCTACAGCCAGTTCGCGCTCTCGGGCTTGGAGAAGGGCGAGCCGGACATGGTCATGATCGAGAAGGCCTTGCGGCGGGGAGCGACGAATGCCGAGAAAGCCGGGCGGATTTGTTCGAGCATGCTCAACCTCTCCCGCGGCTCACGCGGCGGGTCGGCGGACTTGCAAGAGATCATCGACGAAGTGCTTGCCGTGCTGGCGCGGGATCCGAGCAAGGACGGGATCGCCTTGCGGGTGCAAGTGCCGCCGGGGGTGAAGCTCCGTTGCGATGCGGTGCAGGCCGAGCAGGTTCTGCTGAACTTGCTCATCAATGCCAAGCAGGCGATGGAATCGACCGGTGGCGGACGGCTGACGGTCACGGCGGAACTCGAAGAAGACGCGTTCGTGGTGGTTCGGGTGGCCGACACCGGGCCGGGCATCGATCCCAAGCACCACGAGCGGGTATTCGAGCCGTTTTTCACGACGAAATCGACCGGTGGCCCCGACAAACAGCGTGGCACCGGATTGGGCCTTGCCATCTGCCGGCGATTGGTGCAAAACAACGGTGGCACGATTTCAGTCGAGTCCGAGCTGGGACGTGGTACCACATTTGCTATACGACTGCCTGCCGCAGCTTGAATACGAGAATCCCTCGCAGGATTGAAACATTTAAAACGCTGGCGGCGTACATTGAAGACATGGACCGACGCCCAGAAACCCAACCGCCCCCGAAGTCGGCCCGCAAACCCAAACGCCGCTGGGTTCCCCTGGCGGCGGGCGTGACGGTGGTCGCGCTGCTCGGCGGCGGCATGGCTGCTGCCGTGGCGATGAATGGGTCGGGCGAAGTCATCGACGCCGTTACCTACGAGCCGGTCGTACGCATGGACCTCGACATCACGGTCCGCAAGGACGGCGAGCTCCAGTCGGTCAACAGCACCGAAGTCGTTTCCCGTCTCGAAGGTAACAACACGATCGTCGAACTCGTCGAGGAAGGCACGTTCGTGCGAGCCGGCGACCTTCTCGTTCGGCTCGACAGCTCCGGCATCGAGCGTGAGTTTCAGGAAACCGAGCTTGAACTTCAAGGCGCGGAAAATGATCTGATCAACGCGACCGAGCAGCTCGAGATCGAGAAAGAGAAAGTCGAGGCGGACATCGAAGCGGCCACGGTCGCGTTGACGCTTGCCGAGATGGACCTTCGGCAGTACGAGCAGGGCGTCTACCCACAGCTTGAGTCCAACGCTCGGACCGCCGTTGAGATGGCGAAGATTGATCTTCGTAATGCCGAGGAAGAACTACTCCAGACCCAGCAGCTTTTCTCCAAGAACTTCGCCACCGGCTCGGACGTCAAGAGGCGGGAGTTGACCCTCATTCGTGCCCGCAACGCGCTCGAAAAGGCCCAGACCGACTACGACGTGCTCACCGAGTACACGCATCCGAAGGATCTGACCAGCAAGCGGAACGTGCTGGCCCAGCGGAAACAGCAACTCGCCCGTGTGCAACGTCAGGGCAAAGCCAACATCAGCCGTAACCAAGCCAATGTGAAGTCCCGCGAGCTTCGTCTGCTCAACCGGCAAGAACGGATGGATTGGTGCGAACAACAGTTGGCCGCGTCGGAGATTCGCGCGCCGATCGCAGGTCTGGTCGTGTACGGTGCTGCGGGCAACCAGCGTGAACAGGATCAGATCACCGAAGGTGCCAGTGTCCGCGAGCGGCAGACGATCATTCGCCTGCCCGACACGCAGTCGATGAAGGCGGTCGTCAAGATCAGCGAGAGCCGGGTCGGCATGATCGAACTCGACCAGAGTGCGACGCTCATGCTCAACTCCGGCGGTGATCCCATTGACGCGACCGTCAGCAGCATCTCCGTTGTCGCCGACAGCAACCAACGATGGTTCAACCCGGACGTACGTGAGTACCCGGTCGAACTTTTGATGGCCGACACGCCCGAAGGTCTGAAGCCCGGGATGAAGGTCAACGCGGAGATTTTCATCGACCGTCGCGAGGATGTGATCGCGGTGCCGCTGGGCGCGGTGTACACGGTCGGCTCGCAGCGGTTTGTGTTCAAGCGCGGCGACGACGGTCGGCCCGTACCGGTCGAGGTCGAGGTTGCGGCGTCGAGCACGACCCATGCCGAGATTGTCTCCGGCGTCGACGTGGGCGACGAGGTGGTTCTTTTACAGGTCGGTCAAGGACGCGATCTGCTGGAAGCCGCCGGCATCGACCCGGTCCGTGAGCAGCAACAAAATGCCCGGGACGCGGCCGACAAACCGGCCGATGATGCGGGTGTCTGAATCATGATGGATTTGATCCGAGATCGGCGGGTGTTGTCCTTGACAACTTGCCGCGACAGGGCCGATGCTTGTGTACAACCACAGCGGTCCGGAACAGCACAGCAGGAGATGACGACGTGACCTCGTTGATGAGTGAACCTGAAACCGACGTGAAAGTGCCGACCGGCAACCGACGTTGGTACAGCTATAGCTTCGACCGCGAGACTTTCGCGGGGCGTTTTGCGTCTCGGGACGAGGCGTTACGCGGTGCGCAGGATCTGCTCCGTGACCGGACCGAGATGCCGGAGGCGATTTACGTCGCACGTCGTATCCCGGTCGATCTGTTCGAACGCGGCCACGGCAAGGAACTCGTCGAGAGCATCCGTCATCAGGCCCGATCCAACGGCGGTGACGTCAGCTACATCAAGCATCTCGATCCGGATGATCTCGACGACCTCGACGCGGCCATCGCGCGTTGCATCCGTGAGTGGGCCAAGCGGCGTGAATTGACACCGGATGTCGAGCACTTCGAAGCCGTCAGCGAGCACCCCGCGCCGCTGGTCACGCACGTCGACCAGCCCGAGACCGACGAGGTCGGCCCGCTCGGCCCGGATCGCTCGTGAATCCTTCACGGCTCGCGATTTTCCTACTGCTGTTGTCCATTGCCGCCGCACCGGTGCGTATGTCGGACCGTATCGGCACGCTCCAGGTCGAGCGCGATGCCGATGGTTCCCCGGTCTTCGTGACCGATGCCGGTGTCCGTCTCACGGCCGACGAGTTTGCCGCGGAGCTTGAGCGCCGTGATCGTGGTCGGCACTGGTGGCAAACCGTCTTCGATGTTACGGCACCGGCCGGTCTACTCATGGTCGGACTCGGCCTTTTCGGCCAAGTACTCTTCACCGGCCGCATGCTCGTGCAGTGGCTCGTCAGCGAAAAGCAAAAACGGTCCACCGTTCCGGTCGTGTTCTGGTGGATGAGCTTGGGCGGGGCGTCGTTGCTGTTGATTTACTTCGTCTGGCGCCGCGACATCGTCGGTGTTCTCGGCCAGGGCACCGGCTGGGGTATCTACGCGCGAAACCTGTGGCTCATCCATAAGGCCAAGTGATCCACCAAAGTACACGCCGCCGACCGGTTGGGTCAGCGGCGTGCGATGGGAAGGGGGGAGATCAAAGTGCCGGGAGCGGGAGAAAGAGGGGGGGGCTTTCTCCGGTCCAGTTGCCCCCGGCACACACCGATGCGAGGCGTTCAAACCAGCCATCGATTTTTCACAACGCATCACAGCTGAGGAGCAGGCGGGGCGACGCGGGTCGTGGGCTCCTTCTCGCGTTGCACCACAAGATAGGTCTCTCGGTGACAAACGGACACCAGCCTGTTTTGGTCATTAGTCTTTCGTTTGTCTGCTGTCAGTATCTCGAGCGATGCGCTGCATCCAAAAATCGCGGACACTTGGCCGTCAGGCAGGTGTGTAACATCAATGCGTCTAGCGCATGACGAGAAGTCGAGTCGTTACTTTCATTGATATTGAACGGAGAACACGATGAACGGAACAAGTGAACGCGTGCGTGGTGCGGTTAAGGCTGTTGGCCTGACGGCGTTGCTGTGTTTTGTTGGCATGGGCGGCCCGGTGGCGCTGGCCGAGACGACGCGCGAGCAGCCATCGGCGGCGGAACTTGCCGAGCGTGCGGCCGAAGCCGCCGAGCGTGCCGAGCAAGCCGCCAAAGAAGCCCGTCGCGCGGCCGAAGCTGCCCGTCGTGCCGCTGGCCAGGAAGTCGAAGCGCCCGAGCCGCCGGCATCCGATGCCGAGAAGTTCATCAAGTTCAACGATCGCGGCAACGGCGGCGAGTTGCAGACCTCCATCGTCACTTACCGCAACGCCGACGGCGTCACTGTTGACCTCATCGGGGCCGTTCACATCGGTGACCGCGCTTACTTCGAGACGCTCAACGATCGGTTCCCCGCGTACGACAGTCTGTTGTACGAGTTGGTGCTTCCCGAGGGAGCCGCGCCGCCGCGGGCGGGTGGTCAACGGCAGTTCGATCTGGACGCGTCGATGATCGGTAACCTGCAGGTACTCATGAAGCAAGCACTCGAGCTCGACTTCCAGCTCGACCGCATCGACTACCACAAGCCCAACTTCGTCCACGCCGACCTTGATGCGGCCACGTTCACCCGCCTCCAACAGGATCGCAACGAGACATTCCTCGATCTGTTCATCAAGGCGATGCTGAACCCGCCGACGCAGGAAGAGATGGCACAGATGGAGCAGCTCGACTTCATGGAACTTCTCCAGGCGATGCAAGCGCCCGACCGCGCCCGCCAGCTGAAACTGCTTTTCGCCAAGCAGATGCGCCAGATGGATCAGATGACCCGCCTGTTCGACGGGCCCAACGGAAGTGTCATCATTCACGAGCGGAACAACGTCGCGTTCGAGGTGCTCGACAAGCAGATTGACGCCGGCGATAAGCACCTCGGCGTCTTCTACGGCGCGGCCCACTTGCCGCACATGGAAGAACTCCTGATAGAGCGCGGGTTCGAGCAGGTCGGCGAGCCCGAGTACATCACCGCATGGGACATGACCGCCCGATGAGCCAAACAACGATCCCCGCCGATCCGGTCAATCCGCCGCGTCGCGTGCATTGGTTGTTTTCTCGAATCCTCGCCGGATTTGCCGTGTTCAGTGTCTTCAGCGGCTCGGGGTTGATCTTCCTCACCGAGGGACACCCCGATGCGTTCGGCTGGCAGTTCGTGATTTGGGGGCTCATCGACCTGGTTTTCGCCGCCACGGGCTTACGTGCGATCGGCCCGATGGACGACGCCGAGCGGGCAAAACTCGTCGACGCGTTGAGCTTCAGCATCAAGGTGCTTAATCCGATCTGGATCATCAGTGGCGTCGTGCTGCTCGCCTTCGGGCTCTGGGGGCACGGCTTGGGCGTGTTGATCCAGGGCGGATTCCTCACCGCGTTCGACCCGATCTTTCGCAGCCGTCTCAGGGCCGCTTGATCACGTCGCGATAGAGTTGGAGATATTGACCCGCGATGTTGATGGGTTCGAGGTTGGCTTCGACCCACGCGCGGCCTTGTTGGCCGAGTTCGCTAAGGGCCGGCCGGTCTGACAACAGTTGGCCAGCCACTTCGGCGATCCGGTCGGCGTCGACGGTTTCGAGCACGCTCGCACCGGCTGCTTCGAGCTCCTGCCAGATGTCCACGCCACGCGTCGTGAGCACCGGCGTCCCGCATAGCAGTGCTTCGGGCAGCACAAGCCCGAAGTTCTCGCTGATCGACGGCAACACGAACAGGTCGGCCGCGGCATAAAGTGACCGAAGCGTCTCCCCGCGTACGAACCCTAGGAAGTGGACCGAATTCCGCAGGTCGAGGTCGTCGACGCGTTGGCGAAGATCCACTTCGGTGTGTTCAACGTCGGCACCGGCGATGGCAACATGGGCGTCGATGCCGGTCGCGTGGAGTTTCGGCAGCGCTTCGATGAGCAAGTGGATTCGTTTGACCGGGTGCATCCGGCCCGCGAAGAGCAGAATCGGCGCGTCGGCAGGCACATCGGCGAGGAGCTCCCGCCGCGCAGGCGTCGGATCGGGTACCGGCCCGAACAGCGTGTCGTCGATGGCCAGCGGGATGACTCGAAAGTGATCGTCCGGCAGGTCGACGGTCGATCGCAGGTTGCGTCGTGCCTGTTGGCGTTCTTGTGCGGCCGTGACATGAACGCCAGACGACCCGCCGAAGTGTCGTTTGCCGAGCAGCTTCAGGAAGATCTTCTTCTTCCACGCGCGGTGCGCGACGGCCCAATCGTTGAGCATCCCGTGGGCCGAAATCACCCACGGCGTGTCGGTTTTGATGCCGACCTTCGAAGCTCGCGCGACCTTCGGGTCCCAGACGCCGTGCAGGTGCATCACATGGGCGTCGTCGGCCAGCGTTTCGAGTGACACACCGTCGCGTCCGAGGTGAACCAGTCGAAACCGGTTGGTGTCCAACTCGTCCCATGCCGGCGGCGGCGTCTCGAAGTCGAAGCAACCCACCGTGATCTTTACCGATGCGTCCGCTCGCATCAGCACCGGCACGAGATCCGACACCATTTTCATGACCCCGCCGCGATGGGGGAGTAGGTGCGGCACGACTTGGAGCACGTGCAACGAAGGATCGAACGAGGGATCGGTCGGCCGAGTCACGTTCGGAGTATCGACCACCGCACACCCCACGGCAAGGCGAACGGGCGTTGGTGGTTTGCATCGTCGACGGCGATGTTGGATGCTCCGTTTGTGACGGCTTCCGACCCGATCAAAACCATCCTTTGCCAACCCGCACTGGCCAAGTACCGCATTCCCGTGTTTCGCGCGCTGGCCGAGCGTGACGGGATCGACCTCGACGTCTGGTATAGCGCGGTGCGGGGGTTGAGCAATGTCGAGCCGGACGGATTTCGTGGCCGGCCGGTGTCGACCTGGCGTTTGCCCAAGTTGCCGTTGCGTTGGGAGCCGGCCAACTGGGCGGCGGCGGGATCGAATGCGGACGTCATCGTGATGTCGTGGAATGCCAATGACTTGGCGCTCAAACCTGCGCTAGGTCGAGCTCGCCGTCATGGTGTGGGCACGGTGCTGTGGGGTCACGGTTACTCCAAGCGCGAAACGCCGTTTCGAAAACGTCGCCGCGATGCGTTGGGCAAGCGTGCGGACGCGGTGGTGCTCTATGACCGCGCGACCGCTGACAAACTCATCGCGGACGGATACGACGCCGGCCGTGTCTTCGTTGCGGCCAACACACTCGACGGCGCTCCGATGGAAGCCGCCCGCGCGGCGGTCGATGATGGCGGGACGTCGGTACGCGCCGAGCACGAACTTGGGGATGCGCCGGTGTTGCTGTTCGTCAGCCGTGTATCGCCGAAGTCGCGGCTCGATCTGTTGCTACAAGCACTTACGGAGTTGCCTGCGGCAAAGCTGCTTGTTGTCGGTGGGGGGGATGCGATGCCGTTGCGTGCCGAAGCTGATCGGCTCGGTGTGGGTGACCGCGTCGTGTGGGTCGGTCCGGTCTACGACGAGCGTCGGCTGGCCCACTACTTCGCCGCGGCGGACGTGTTCGTCTACCCGGCGATGATCGGCCTGAGTCTGATCCATGCGATGAGCTACGGCTTGCCCGTCGTGACCGCCGCCGCCGTCGAGAGGCAAAACCCTGAGATCATCGCGTTGGTCGAAGGCGAGACCGGGCTGACTTACCGCGACGGCGATGCGGGCGATCTGGCCGTCAAGATCAGGAGCCTCCTCGACGACGAAGCACTACGCCAACGCATGTCTGACGCGGCGATTCGGCGCGTTCGTTCCGAGTTCTCTCTCTCGAACATGGTCGACGGCTTGGAAGCTGCGATCCGCAAAGCCGCGGTGAGCGTTAGCCGTTGAGGTTGGGCAGTGCGACATCGGGCAGGTACCCGTAGTCGTAGTTTTCGTCGGTGACCTGTTGAGTCGCGGCGGCTGGAACATAGTTCATCTCCAGCCGGCCAAGCATGACGGCGAAGGCCAGTGTCGTGTGAGCCGAGAGCAACGTGCCTTGCTTGAACGAGAGAATCACCTCGAAGAAGAACATCGCACCGAGCACCGCAACAACGCCTCGTGCTTCGGGATAGTCTTTGACGACAGGCCAAAGCCGGTAGATGCTCCGAGCAACGAAAAATACCACGAGCCACAGGATCGCAAAGCCGATGATGCCGAGCTCACCCAGCGCTTCGACGAGGACGATGTGCGGGTAGAAGCCGATGATTGTCGGGTCATAGCTGGCCGCGTAGCCGAGCCCGAACACCCACGCCAACGGGCCGGCATCGACCCACGCACTGAGTAGGTCGGCCGACATGCGAACGCGCGAACTTCCGTACACCTCGATCATGCGCTCGGCCGACCACCGCTCGGACCCGCCGACCATGTAGTCGATGAGGAAGTTGGCCAGAATGGCCACGAACCCGATGGCGACGATGGTGCCGAAAAACCCACGCCAAGATGCGATGCGTCGGCTCAAGGGAATGAACGACAGCCCCGCGATGAGCATGGCGAAGACCTGTCCGCGCGTGTTCGACTTGAGCGCGACGTAGAACCCGAGTGCGACGACACCCCAGCGTGCCAGCTGCCAGAAGCGGTTGATACCAGTGAAGTTGAGCAGCACGACGATCATCGCCACGTTGCCGGCGAGCGTGGCCACCGCCAGTGGCGAGCCGACGTCGCGTGTCCGGGTACCGAAGCTCACGCTGCCCTGGAACGTCATGCCCCGTCCGTCCCAATCGGTGGTCGTGATGGCGAGCAGGACCAAGGCGGTGCCGAGAAACAGCAACGTCATCGCGCTGGCGTGGACGTCTTCGAATTTCGACACCGCGAACGGCATCAGCAGGCCGAACGCGATGAAGTACGGTAATGTGTCGATGATGCGACTCTGAGCTCCGCTGTACGGACTCCAGATCACGCTGACGATCGCGTAAACCAGCAGCGCCAGCACGGCCCAGCCCACCGGCGGAAACGGCTTGAAAAGCTGGTCGCGTCGGATCGCCCTCACGCCCAACGCCAACACGATCAGCATGCCGACGGCAACGTTGGTGAACTTCGTATTGGCAACGAAGAAAGAGTCTTGGGTCTGCACCCATTGTTCGAGCACATAGGTGCATAGCAGAATGCCGACCGCCACCGCCGGGCGTTTGAAAATCCACAACGCTCCGCCCGCAATGACGATGACGAAAACTACTCTGGCGATGATGGCGTCGATCTCACACCTCCGGGGGCGATGCCGGCCTTAAGTCTCGATGATGTCCGATAAAACGGAACATTGGCATTTCCACGGCGTTTGCCGCACAGGGAACCACATGATACACCACAAACCGGCGATTCCATCATCGGAAGTTGCCCGGAACTTCCGAACGAACGGGCATTCGCATGACGGCCACTGAACAATCAACGATCGACCAGCTGCCAAGTGGCCATCGGGCCTCCGGCCCGCCCGACCATCATGCATCGACGCTCCGGGTGGTGCTCTGGAGTACGAAAGGGGCCGGCTTGCACTACGGCGGGCCCGGCACGAGTGCATTTCGGCTCTACACCGCAGGACAGCAGGCTTATCCCGATGCCGTCCGGCTTACGCTCGTTCACGCCTATCCGACGCAAACCCGGCAGGCGCTGTTTCACGAGGAATACGAACTGCCGACCTTCGGTACGCGACTGGGCCAGTTGCGGTTCATTCGGGCCGGCAAACGTTGGGTCCGCGAACACATCAAGAACTACGACGTGATGCACGCTTTGAGCGGCTATCACATCGCGCTAGCGCCGGCTTTGACCGCCGAGCGGATGGGTGTGCCAGCATGCGTCAAGCCTTTGACGCACAATGCCGATTTCCGCGTGAAGGGAACGTTGCATCACCGACTGTTCCGCTCGGCCGAGCGTCGGCGTGAAGCGCTCAACGGGCTTTCGGCGGTCATTTGCATCAGCCGGTCGATCGTCGACGAGTGTCTGGGGTTTGGTGTGGATCCCGAGCGTGTCGCGTGGATTCCCAACGGCTGCGATACCGAGCGGTTTCGGCCGGTCGACGCCGACGGTCGCCGGGCGGCCCGGGAGGCGCTGGCGTTACCGGACCGGCCCACCTTGCTGATTTCTGGCACGATCTTGCATCGCAAGCGGGCGGATCTCGTCATCGGCGCGATCGACCTGCTCAAGCAGCGCGGTATCGATGCACAGGCCGTCCTCCTTGGGCCCGAGAGCGATGCCGAATATTGCAAAGGCCTTCGCGCGCAGGTTGCGGCAGCAGACATCGGCGATCTGGTGCATTTCGTCGGTTTCCACGAAGACCCCGCTCCGTTCTACGCTGCAGCCGACCTGTTTTGCCTGCCCAGTCACGCCGAGGGCATGCCCAACGCGATGCTCGAGGCAATGGCGTGCGGTGTGCCGAGCATCGGTACGCGAATCAGTGGGATTACTGACCTGATCACCGACGGCGTCACCGGCCGATTCGTCGACTTCGATGCCGCCGACATCGCCGACGCGGCGGCGGGGTACTTACAAAACAACGAAACATGGCAAGCAGCCTCGGCCGCTTGCCGAACGTTGATCGAGACGGACTACAGCGCGACCGCCACGTTCCAGCGACACTTGCACCTGTTTCGCAACATGATGACCGGCAAGCCCGCAGCGGACGCCGGCATGAAGTTCGACGCCTAGCCGACGCTGCGAATCACTTCGTCGGCAACTTCGAAGTTTCGTCGGGCCAAGCGGGGGAGCTCCACACGTGCGTCGACATCTTCGCTGGCCAACTGTGGGTCGTCGTCGAGAAGCATGCGTACCCAAGTGCGGACTTTGTCGAGGTCTTCGTCGAGATTCTGTTGAAAGTCGAGCCGGCCGATCTGCCGGTAGAAGCGGCGGGTTTTGCCGTGGGCCGAGAGCCCACACGTCGGCGTACCCATCGCCCACGACACGATCCCGACGTGCAGCTTGCTCGTGATCACCATGTTGAACCGACGGAGCAGTTCGACGAACTTCCAGATGTGTCGCTCGGCGATGATCTTGCCGCCCGGTATGTGGTGTTCGTTATGGAACTGCCGGATCGTGTCATCGTTGCCGTCGAAGCCGTGATCGAAAAGCCAATAGACCTCCACGTCATCACGTCCGCGAAGTTCGTCACCGACGAGCTCGAGAATTCGCTGGTAGGCGTCGGGGTGCGAACCACGCAACGGGAGATGCATCGCAATCCGCTTGCGATCAGATTCGCGCTGGACCTGTTCGTCGGTCGCGTCATCGATTCCCGCAGGGATCTGGTCAGGTGTGAGCGACATGACGATGTCGGCGGTTACTTCCATCCGGTCGCGGTCGACGCCGATGGACGCGAGTAGGTCGGCACTTTCCTGATCACGCGGACAGATGGCCGTCGCACCTTTGAGGATGCGGCGTATTCGCCGAGGCGCGGCACCTGCAAGGCTCGGTCCCGCACCCACGCCTACCACGGCGTACGGCACTCCACGCAGTTGCCAGATATGGGCCGGTACCGAGTATCGCAGCAGTCGGCGGATCGCGGATTTGGATTCCGATGCCACGAGGTAGCCGCCGCCACCTAAGACAGCGACATCGGTCGAGAACGCGGTACGCGGACCCTTGCCGATGTCGACTGTCTCGACGCCGAAGTGATGGTGATCTTCGACGGGCGGAAACAGGTCGGTCGGCCGTTGGTGATGGGTTCGGTTTACATGTCTTGCGAGCAGGTCAAGCAGCAGCAGGTCGCCAAAGTTGCCGGTGTGGTAGCAGCCGTGGAGGTGGATGCGTTTGGATGGGGTCGGCTGAGCGTTCATGCGGTCGGGTGTGGGCCATCGAGGGTATCGGCCAGTTTGCCCGAGGGACGATTTGCTCCGGGCGGTTTGTTCATGGGCAGGGGTTGATACAGTCCGCTCGTGTCCGATTCAACCGCCGGCCCGACCGATTCCGCCGGCAAAACCTATGGCCAGACCGCCATTCGCGGTGCGAAGTTCGCAGCCGTGGCAGCGATCCTCTCGCGGCTCCTCTCGCTCGGTAGCCAGATCGTGCTCGGCGTTCTGCTCCTGCCCGAGGACTTTACGTTGTGGGCATTGGTGCTCGGCTGCGTTGCGATTTTTGCGGTGTTGCGTGAGTCGTCGATACACCGTGTCCTCATCGCCCGCAAGAAGGAGTTCGACCGCCTGGCCCGGCCGGCGCTGTACTTGGTTGTCGGGTCGAACCTGCTCGCCATCACACTCATTGGTGCGCTGAGCCCGGTGTTCGCCAGCTACTACGAGCAGCCCAAGCTCAGGGACCTGCTTTTACTGATGTGCTGCGCGATGTTTGTCGGACTTGGTAACTCCGTTTATCAGGTGAAGGTATCGCTCGATCTGCACTTTGGGTTCATAGCCAAGACGACGACGATCGTGAACTTCGTTCGAGCGCTGACCATGATTGCGGTGGCGGCGGTGTGGGCGTCGCCGGCGTGTTTCATCGTGGGGTACGGCGCGTCGCTTTTCGTCGAGGCGGTGATGTATCGTCACCGTGCTGGCAAGCTCCCACCGACGACCGAGCCAGTACTCGGCCCGATGATCGAGATCCTCCGCGATGGTGGCTGGGTCATGCTCGGGGCAATCGCCACGGCGCTGATCATGCAAGGCGACTTCCTTGTGATCGGCCGGATGACGACCGACGATGAGCAGTTGCTCGGCTTCTACACGTTTGGTTTCCAACTCTCGATCGCGTTCGCGTCCATGCTCATTGGGAGTCTTGGCCGGGTTCTTGCTCCGACGTTCAGCCACATCATCGACGATCAGCCTCGATTGGAAAAGGGTGTCGAGCGTTCGTTCCGTTTGCTGACGTTGCTTTCAGCTCTGTCGGGATGTTTGCTGGCCGTATCGGCGGCGCCGGGGCTCACGTTGGTCTGGGGCGAGAAGTGGCAAGCCGCCATCATTGTCGTCCAGGCGTTGTCGTTCGCGACGGCAACCCGGTCGATTTCGGTCATCGGCAACTCGCTACTCGAAGCGCGGGGCCGATGGATCATCCGAACAGCCATCCTGTCCGCCGACGCCATTGGGACCTTGTTGGTCGCCTACATCGGCTGCCGGCTCGGTGGCTTGACCAACATCGCGCTGTGCGTCGGCGGCTATCGGTGGCTCGTGGGCATCATCGCGACGACCGTGTCGCTTCGGGCAATGGGGATGTCGCCGATGATTTTCTATCGGGGAGCGAGTGGCCCGCTCGCGATCACCGGAATCGCGGCGGCACTAACGCTGACCCTCGATTACCAGTTCATGGCGGAACTGCCCGCGGCCGTACGGCTCGCCGTGGTCGTTGCGGTCTTCGGCGGACTTGCCGTCGGGGCGTTTGCCGTGTTCATGCCGGCCCGACTCAAGGAACTGGTCCAGGTCGTCGGCCGGGGTAAGAAGAAACCCGTCGCCGAGGACGATCGCAACTCCGAGCCGGTTGAAGCATGATCGGTTTGGGCGACGCTGCCCGAGTCGGTAGCATCGGTCGGGCACGCTTATGTTTCCGCAGTTCCTGAACTTCACCACCGCCGCCATCGCCGCCGCCGTGGCGGTGCCGTTGTTGCTCATCCTGTACTTCCTCAAGCTCCGTCGGCAGCCGGCTTATGTGTCGTCGACGCTGCTGTGGAAGAAGGCCGTGCAGGACCTGCAGGTCAACAGCCCGTTCCAACGGCTGCGGCGAAACCTGCTGTTGCTCTTGCAACTGCTGCTGCTGTTCCTGCTGCTCTTCGCGCTGAGTCGGCCGGTGAGCAACGTGCGGGCCACGGCGGGGGACAAGTCCGTCATCCTCATCGACCGCTCGGCCAGTATGAACGCCAACGACGGCGAGACAGGCAGCCGGCTCGACGATGCGAAGGACCAGGCGCTGGCGCTGGTCGACACGATGGGCCGGGGCGACGTCGCGATGGTGATCGCGTTCGATGACACGGCGGAGATCCTCCAGCCGTTCACCGCCGACGCTGGGGCACTGCGGGCGGCGATCCGCGGCATCGAGCCGACCGACCGCTTCACCAATCTTGAGCCGGCGTACAAACTGGCCGACGCGCAGATGGCGTTCGATCCGGACAACCTTCGGTCGGATCTGACACCGATTGATGTGTTCCTCTATTCCGACGGCAACGCCGGCGATGGCCAGGAACTCTCGCTCCAGGGCAACCTCCGCTACACCGCTCTGGGCAAGGACGACTCGCCCAACCTCGGCATCGTCGCGCTCGATGCCCGGCGGAACTTCGATCGGCCGACCGAGGTGCAGGTCTTCGCTCGCCTGGCCAACTTCGGCCCCGAGAAGTCGACCGCCAACGTCCGCATGAGCGTCTCCACGCTCAACTCAGAGAACCCCGCCGAGGACAACTGGCAGACCCGCGACATCGACGGCAACCTATATGTTTATCCGGCATCTCTCGATGGCGAAGCGCTGCAAGCAGCCATCGACGAGGAGGGCACGCCGCAGCGCGATGCGGTGGAGTTCACGCTGGACCTGACCACCGCCGCGACGATCCGGCTGGAGCTGATCAACAATGACGGCGATGTCCTCTCCGCCGACGATCAGGCGTACGTGTTCGTCCCGCCGCCGCGGCCGCTCAACGTGTTGGTCGTGACCGACGGCAATTACTTCCTGGAGAAAGCCCTCGCCGCGCTCAACATCGAGGAGCCGACTTACATCGGGCTTGCCGAGTATGCCCCCGACGGCGTGCTCGATTACGACGTGATCTTTTTCGACCGATTCTCACCGCAAGCGTTGCCAGCGTCAGGGAACTTCGTCTTCCTCGGCGGCACGCCGCCGGAAGGATCGGAGCTGATCCAGGCGACCAACGAGAACGGCGAACGGCTTTTCGCGCAGGAGCAACTGGTGCTCGACTGGGACCGCGACAATCCGATGCTCGCGGGACTGAACATGGGCAAGCTGTACGCCGCGGAGACGCCGATGTGGTCGGTGCCGCTGGATGCGACGGTGCTGCTCGAAGGCATCAAGGGGCCGATGCTAGTGCTCCATCGACAGGGCGGTCGGACCACGCTGGTCGGCTTCGACGTGTACGAGTCCAACTGGCCGACCAACGTCACCTTCCCAGTCTTCCTGCACAACGCGATCAAGTTCCTCGCGGTCGGCTCGGACCTGGCCGTGCGGCAGTCGATCCCGCCGGGCACCAACCCGCGCTTGCCACGCAGCAACATCGACCGCGCCGGCAACCCAGACCGCATCACCGTCAACGGCCCGGACGGCGACCTCGACAAGGACGTTCCCGAAGCCGGCGATCTGGTGCTCGATCCGCTGGAAAACGTCGGGCTCTACACGTTGGAGCCGGCCGTGCCGCAGTTTGAACGTCTCGCCGTCAACCTGCTCAGCGCCAGCGAGTCAGCCATCGCGCCCAGCGAACTCCCCCCCGGCGGCGTGGGTGCCACCGTCGAGGGCGGTAGTCGGCTGAGCCGGCTCGAATGGTGGTGGTGGCTCACCGCCGCCGCCGGGCTTTTCCTCATCGTCGAATGGTGGGTGTACACCCGCAAGGTCGCGGCGTGAGAAGGCGTTCGGCCGGACCCGCGAAAGGCGCCGAGCCGCCGCTGACGGTTCGCGACACCATGATCAGATTCGCCGTGACGGCCACGCCGGCTTGGATCATGTTTGCCGTGGTCGGGCTCCTGTACTGGCAGACGACACACAACGGATGGGTGCTCGAGCACGGCCAGGTTGACCAAGGTTCGTTGGTTATGTCGATCGCCCGTTGGCTAACGTTCCTTGCACTGTTTGCCACGTCGTTCGGCGTGCCGCTGGTGGTCGGGCTCTTCACGTTGTTGAAGCCCGCCTTCATCGGTCGGATCGGATTCAAGCCGGCGCTGGTGCTTTACATCGGTGCGTGGTTGTTGGTGGTGCCGGCGTTCTACCTGTTGACCAGACTTCCCGGCGATTACGTCGCTTGGCTCATCGGAACGGCCCGCTGAACCGTCACCGCCACGAAAGCCACGCCACCACGGCCGCCACTTCCAGCAGCAACACCACGACGATCGGCTTCCACCACTTGCTGATCCAACTGCATTCGCCCTTGTCGGCCTTGCGCCGGCTTGGCGGATCAGGTTGCACCAGCTTGAGCGTGGGCGCGTTGTGCTGGACGGCGGCGATGATCAGGTTGGCTTCGAAGATCCGTAGGCCAACCTTCTGAGCGTGGGCCAGAAGTTGCAGGCGGTTGTCGTAAGGCAGGGTGCCTCCGTCGAGCCGCTCGGCGACCATGACGGCGAAGTTGCGGGCCAGGGTCGGTGACGTGGCCAGATGCGGCAGGATGAACTCGACGTCCCGCTCCCCGGCCCGGTCGGCCGGCACCTCGAACTCGCCCCGCAGCCGACGGCGCTCCTGCTCCCGCAGCTTGCGCAGCGCACTCTGTGGTGCATCGGCCTGCGGGTTCTGTGCTATTGGCGACGAACTGACCATGCGGCTACGGTTGCTATCGGCATGAAGCGCTGGATTCGACGCATACTCCTGGTGGTCGCGGTTCTCGGACTGTTCGCGGTCGGGGGGATCGGTGCCGTTTGGTGGGCGTTGGGCAACGAACCGGACTGGTACGCCGAGGCGTTGGAACGTAATCGGACGTCGGCGGCAAGCCCCGACTCGGCGATCATTAACGCGGCAAGTGCGGTCAACCAAGCCCACCGTGCCCGGACGGCGGACGACGCGATCACGCTGACACTCAGCGAAGCGCAACTCAACGGTGCGTTGCAGGGCAAGTCGACGTTCGACGTGGCCAAGGCTTTGACCGACCGCCTCGAGGCCCCGGTCATCGAACTGACCGAGGGGCGGATCACGTTGGCCGGCCGGGCGGTGAAGTTGGACCGTGTCGTGTCGATCACGGCGGAAGTCGCGGTGGAAGACGACCTACTCGTCGGCGAAATCGTCAGCCTCCGCGGCGGCCGTTTGCCGCTGCCGAAGACGTTGCTGGATCAGTACCGTGAGCCCGGCTTGCGCGAGTTGCGCCGGAAAATGCCGCGTTGGGTCCGCGATGCCGAGCTTCAGCCGAACGACCTCGCCAACGACGCAGCGGCGGCTGCGGTGCATGGAAAAGTCGCGCAGGCTTTGTTGGACGAAGCGCCCGTGGACGCGGTGCTGATGCTGCCCGTCGATGAGGGGCGGAGCGGTTGGATGCCGGTGCGGATTGAGTCGATCGAGATCACCGAGCAAGCCGTCACGGTGGTGATGCGCAAGCTGCCGGTCCAGCAGCGTGTCGAGCTCATCGAGTCGTTGACCCAGTGACCTGCTCGGTTCTTCCCGGTGCGCAAATGCTGCGCCCGCTTCCGCAGCAGTTGCGCCTCCGGCATGGTTTATTGATAATCGCGTAAGTGATTGTCGGAGAGCGGTTTGTGGGTGATTGTGCCTGCCATCTTGCAGGTCGTTATCGGCCCTTCCGATAACACCACTCGTGGACGAACGCACCGAATCGAACATCGAAGGCATCCCGGGCTGGGAAGCGCTGAACCTCGGCGAGCGGATTGTCGCCGTGGCGCGTCGGTTGGCTCACGAGGATTTGACCCAACAGCTCGCCGATTGCTGTAAGTCCGGGTTCGAGGACGAGGGCGAACCGGCTGCCGGCCCGTTGTTGCTCTCGATCGCCGTTGCTTCGCGGACGCTTGAGAACGAGCGTGCCAAGCGGGGGGCGGCATGAGCAGCTACGGCACCTATCTCTCGGCGGCCGGCATGACCCACGCTGCCCAGCGGGTCGACCTGATCGCCAACAACCTGGCGAACCTCGAAACCGCAGGCTTCAAGCGGACACTCGCCACGGTCACCGAACGCCGTCCCGCCGATGTCACGGACACGACGGGTCGCAACCGCATCGGCGGTGGCCCGTGGATGGGGCCGACCATTCTCGACCTTTCCCAGGGCGCGTTCGAGCCGACCGGCAACAAACTCGATGTCGCACTGCTCGGCCCCGGTTTCCTGGCGACCTCCGAGGCTGACGGTTCTGATCTGCGTCTCACCCGCGACGGTGGTTTCCAGATCAGCGAGGAAGGCTACCTCACGACCAACAACGCTTTCCCGCGCTTCGTCCTCGATCACGAGGGCAAGCCGATCGATCTCGCCGGTGTGCCGCTGTCCAAGCTGAACATCAACAAGGACGGCTCGATCACCGACGCGAACTCTTACCCCATCGCCCGCATCGGTTTCTTCGAAGTGGACAACCCCGCCGCGCTCCGTCCCGAAGGGGGTAACGAGTTCACCGGCGTCGACGATGTCGCGGACCTGACGCTTTCCTACGGCACCGAGCTACGCGGCGGTTTCGTCGAGCGCGCCAACATCGACCCGACCGTCGAAATGACTCGCATGCTCCTCGCCCAACGTCAACTCGAAGGCAACGCGCGGATGATCCAATATCAGGACACCGCCACCGAGAAGCTCGTGAACACCGTCGGCAAGATCTCCTAATCCAGCGCTTCGAAATCCGAAATTTCAACGAAAAACAAGCAAAATGGCCATCACCGCACTCCATTCCGCCGCGACCGGACTCAAGGGACTGTCGACACAGATCGACGTCATCGCCAACAACCTGGCCAACGCCGAAACGACGGCGTTCAAGCGCAGCCGGGTCAACTTTGAAGACCTGCTCTACGTCGAGAAGCGTGCCCCGGGGGCGCTCAACCGTCAGGGCGACGTCTCGCCCAGTGGCATCTATGTCGGTGCCGGTGTCACCATCAGCAACACGGCGCTGGACCTGACCCAGGGTCCGCTGGAGCCGACCGATCGCGAACTGGACGTCGCCATCGAAGGTGACGGCTTTTTCCGCGTGTCGATTTCCGACGACGTCGGCGACGGCACCGCCTACACCCGCAACGGCAACTTCTTCCGCGCCGCGGACGGTGCGTTAGTTCTGGGTGTCGGTGACGGCTATCGCCTCGAACCCCAGGTGACCGTGCCGGACGACATCGTGCCCAGATCGATCAACATCAGCCAGGATGGCGAGGTGAGCGTGTTGCTCTCTGGTGAAATCACGCCGACGAGTATCGGCCAGATCGAGATCTTCCGTTTCGTCAACCCGCAGGGATTGCGACTTCTCGGTGGTTCTCTCTTCCAGGAAACCGAAGCTTCCGGCTCCGCCATTCGGACACCGCCCAGGGAAAACGGTGCCGGCGAACTGGTCCAGCGTCACCTCGAGTCGTCGAACGTCGACCCGGTCAAGGAACTGGTCACGTTGATCAAAACGCAACGCGCGTTCGAGTTGAACAGTCAGTCGATTCAGACCGCCGACCAGGCGCTGCAGACCATCGGAAACCTGCGTCGTTACTAAGGAATTCGCCATGCGTACACGCATTTTTTGTATCGTTCTTTTGCTTGCCGCGACGATGGCACGGGCCGAGTCGTTCGTTGTCGCAGCCGACGCCGCGTCGGTGGAACTTGCTTCCGAGGTTCGCCTCGTCGGCGACGAAGTCCGTCTGGCGCAGGTCGCGCGTTGGAGCGTGGCCGACGAGCCGATGCTCCGGCCACTTGCCGACATCGTCGTTGCAGACGCGCCGGGGCGGTACCTCGAAGTCACCGCCGACGATGTCCGCAACGCACTTCGCCGGGAAGGCATCGCGCCGTCAAGGCTCCGATTCACCGGTGCGTTGGCCTGCACGGTGACCCGGCTCGACACGACCTACGACGCGGACGCCGCACTGGCCGCCTGGGCCGAACCCGCCGAGGAAACCAAGCCCACCGCGACGCTCAACGATCTTCTGTTGGCCGACTTCGCCCGGCGTATCGGCTTATCCGTCGAACAGGTCAGCGTCGAGTGGGATGCGGGGAAGTCGGCACACATCCTGAAGTTGCCCGCCGCGTTGTTCGATTTCGACATTGCTCTTCGTCGTGGTGGTGGCGTTGGCCCGGTGCGATGGGACGTGACCGTCCGCCACGACGGTCGTAGCGAGACGCACAGCGTTTCCGGCAGGGCCGTCCGGTACGTTGACGTACTCACGCTCCAACGTTCAATCTCCAAAGGCGCAACCATTCAGCCCGACGATCTGATCAGCGAGCGAATCGCCCTGCGTACCGCGGTGAAACGTGACTTTGCGACCGTGGATCAGCTCGCCGGTGTCCTGGCCGATCGTGACCTCGATGCAGGCATCGCGCTCACGGTCGACATGCTCCGGCCGATCCCGTTGGTCGAGCGTGGGCAGTTCGTCAGCGTCTCGGTTCGTAACGGCGGCATCGCCGTCAAGACCGTCGCCAAGGCACTCGAGACGGGCAGTCTCGGCCAGGCCATTCGCGTTCGGGACGAGGCGACTCGTCGCAACTACATCGTGTTCGTCACTGGCCCGCAGGCCGCCGCGGTCGACGATCGTGCCGCCTCGCTCACCGAGTAAATCACCATGCAGAAACCCGCCATCATCCTCGCCGCCGCCATCACCGTTCCGATGTTTGCACAAAGCCAACCGGCCGGTGAGCGTGAAGTACCCGAAGGTTCCGAGACCAACGCCGCGCAGATGCAGCCTCCCGAGCGTGATCCGCGTTTGCCGGACGACGGCGGCTCGCTTCTGCGAACGCAACTCGAAGAGCGCCGCCGGGCACAGCTTGCCGGCGTGGTGGTCGCCGACGAAGCCGCCGCGGTGAGCTTCTTCAACATCGCACCGCCCGAGCCGAAGCTGTTCCGTAAGCACGACCTGGTCACGATCATCGTCCGTGAGTCGAGCAGCCACGAGAGTGAAGGCAGTGCCGAGAGCGAGAAGGAAGCAACTCTCGAAGCCGCGCTCACGCAATTCATTCGTCCGTCGTTCGGTCCGCTCGGGATCGAGAACATGGTGGTCGGCGAGGTGCCCGAGATCGACCTGTCCGGCAGCCGCGAGTTCGAGGGCGAGGGCAGTGTCGAGCGCGAGGACAACTTCGTGACCCGCATCACCGCCGAGGTCATCGACGTCAAGCCCAACGGCAATCTCGTCGTCGCCGCTCGCAAGCGAATCGTCACCGATGACGATGAACAACTGTTCCTGCTCACCGGCATCTGCCGGGCCGAGGACGTCACCGCCGACAACACGATTCTCAGCACCCAGCTTGGCGATTTGGACCTGCGCAAGTTCACCGAGGGCACCGTCCGCGACGCGACCAAGCGTGGTCTGCTGCCACGGTTCACCGACTGGCTCAACCCTTTCTAACGCTGGTCTCCGCTCACGCCCGATAACTCCAAAGATGCTCCGCACCCTCGCCATCCTCCTGACTTTCGCGGTCACGTCATCCGCCTTTGCCACGCGTGTCGCCGACATCACCCGGCTCGCCGGGCAGCGCGAGCAGCAGCTTGTCGGCATGGGCCTGATCGTCGGGCTCAACGGCTCGGGTGACGGCGGCGACTTCCTGCCCGCCATTCGTCCGTTGGCGTCGATGCTCGAGAAGTTCAACAACGGTGCCGACATCGTCGAATTGCAGGACGCCGACAACGTTGCCTTGGTGACGGTGACGGCACTGATTCCGCCGGCCGGCGCTCGCAACGGCGACAAGGTCGACATCTTCGTCGAGTCCATCGGTGCGGCTGAGAGTTTGCGTGGCGGTCGGCTATTCATCACGCCTTTGCAAGGCCCGATGGCCGAGGGCGGCATCTTCGCGCTCGCCAGTGGCAACGTCGTGATCGAAGACCCGGCCACGCCGACGGTCGGCGTCATCCGCGGCGGGGCGATCATGGAAGCCGACATGCTCGCGGACTACGTCTTCGACAACCAGTTCACTCTGATCGTCAATCACGCCGAGGCGTCGCCGGGGATGACCGCGAACATTGCCAAGATGATCAACGATTCCGAGGACGGCCAGCAATGGGCGACAGCGATCGACGCCAAGAACGTTGTCGTGACGATCCCGCCGGCCGAACGCGCGAACCCGAACAACTTCGTGAGCCGGGTTCAGCGGTTGCCGGTACCTGTGACGACCGGCGAGGCCCGTGTCCGGATCAACAGCCGCACCGGGACGATCACGATTACCGGCGAGGTCACGATCAGCCCGGTGATCATCAGCCACAGGGGCCTGACGATCAGCACGATGGAGCCGGACATTCCACCGACGCCCGGCCGACCGCGGCAGGTCGATCGCGATTTCGTCGCCATCGATCCGGAGAACGCCGGTGGTGCCAAGCTCCGCGACCTGCTCGAAAGTCTCGATCAGCTCAAGGTGAGTGCGGAGGACCGCATCGCCATCATCAAGGAACTGCACCGCACCGGCAGGCTTCACGCCCAACTCATCGAGAACTAACGCCGTGACCCCATCACTCACGTCCTCACTCAGCGCCGACAGGATTCGGCCCGTTGCCCGCGAACTTGTCGCGCAGACGTTCTTCCTGCCCATGCTTAAGGAAGCCCGCGAGACGCCGTTCACCAGCGAAACCAGCAGGATGCTCAACGGCGGTACGGGTGGTAATGCCTTCCGCGGCATGCTTGAAGAAATCCAGGCCCGCAAGCTCGCCAACGGCCCCGGCAACAGCATCGCCGAATCGATCGTCAACCGACTCAAGTAATGCCCGCCCAAACGACAAAACCGCCGGCCCCCAATGCACTGGCCGACCTGGAGTGTGTGCTGCGTCAACAGATCGCCGTGTACCGCGAACTCGGCACGTTGCTCACCGAACACCGCGTCGCGCTCGAGGCGATGGACCTTCAACCGATCCTCGCGGTCAACAAGAAGCAGAGCGACCTGCGTAACCGCCTCGGCAAGCTCGAACAGCATCGCAAGGCGATCTTCGCCAAGCTCGGCGCGACGACACTTTCGGAGCTCGCGGCCCGCAACGGCGCGGCCGGACTGACGGTGCTCAAGTTGCGCCGCGAACTGCAACGCATCTCCGCCGAACTCGGGCATCAGTCCAAGCTCACCCGAAAAGTCGCGTCGGGCATGCTCGGTCACCTCAACACCGCGGTCCGCGTGCTCACCGAAGCGGCAGGGGAAACGGGCATGTACGACAAGGACGGCAGCCCGACGCGTCGCCGTCGCATGTCGCTGTACATGGCCGCGTAGCCGGACTCGAAAGGAATCGCCATGTCGCTCGTCGGCACACTCAACGCAGCCAAGTCCGCCCTCGCCGTCACCCAGACGGCGATCCAGACCACCGGCAACAACGTCTCCAACGCCAACACCGAGGGGTACAGCCGGCAGTCGATCCAGCTCACCCCGAGTAAGGGCCAACGTTTGCCCGGCGGTTACGTCGGGCGCGGCGTTGATCTGCTCACCGTCCAACGCCAAGTCGACGATGCCCTCGAAGCCCGCCTCCGGGCGAGTATCTCCGACGAAGCCGGTGCCGCTGTTCGGACCGAATGGCTCAACCGTATCGAAGTCGTCATCGGCGAGCTGTCCGACACCGACCTCTCGACGGCGATGAGCGAGTTCTTCAACAGCTGGTCCGAGCTGGCCAACAAGCCCCAGGATCAGGGCCTCCGGCAGGTCGTACTCCAATCGGGCAAGACGCTCGCCGACAAAATCCAACAGCAGTACACCGAGCTGCAAACCATCAACGACGACGCTTTCCAGCAACTTCGCGGCGATGTCGACCGCGTCGAGTCACTGCTCCAACAAGTCGCGGAGATCAACGGCCAGATCGAGGACACCGAGGGCGTGGGCGGGATCGTCGCCAACGACCTGCGTGACGTTCGGGACAACTCGATCCGCGAACTCGCCGAGTTGATCAACGCCCGCGGCATCGTTCGTGACGACGGCACAACCGATGTGTACGTCGGCTCGGAACTACTTGTGGCCGGCAATCGCTCGTTCGGTGTGCAACTAAGCACTGAAGAAGACACCGGGCTCCCCAGGGTTTCGACCCTGCGTAACGACGCGAAGCTCGATATCCGCTCGGGCCGCATCGGTGGTCTGCTCGCGGCCGGCGAGGAGTCTAAGGCGGTGCGTGACGATCTCGACGACATCGCCGGTGCCCTGATCTTCGACGTCAACCGGATCCACGCCGCCGGCCAGGGGACCAAAGGACTGAGCGAGGTCGAGGCGGGGCACGCCGTCGCCGACACGACCGTGCCGTTGAATGATCCACTCACCGAGCTCGGTTTCACGCCGAACAACGGCAGCTTCGTCGTCAACGTCACCGAACGCGGCACCGGTTTGACGACCAGCACGCTCCTCGACGTCGATCTCGACGGACTCGGCACGGACACGTCGCTCGACGATCTCGCCGCCGCGCTCGACGCCGTTGCCGGCATTGGTGCGACGGTGAACAACGGCCGACTCAGCGTCACCTCCGACGGCGGCGATCTGACGTTCAACTTTGCCGAAGACTCTTCCGGCGTTCTCGGTGCGCTCGGCGTCAACCGATTCTTCGACGGCGACAACGCGTTCACGATCGGCATCAACGACGATCTCAACACGGACCCGACACTTCTGGCGGCAGCGAGCAACGGCGCTCCCGGCGACAACGGTGCGGCCAGGGCCATCGCCGCCGTGCAGAACGTGGCGACCGACCAACTCGACGGATTTACGCTCTCGGAGCGTTACGAAAAAATGACCAACCGTGTCGCCGGTCGCGCGGCCGACACCGCGGTCGATGCCCAGAGCGCGTCGATCACGCGGCAGACGCTTCAGGCCCAGCGCGAGGCGCTCAGCGGTGTGTCGCTCGACGAGGAAGCGACGAACCTGCTCCGCTACCAGCAGGCTTACCAGGCGGCCGCGCGGGTGATCGCGGTGGTCGATGAACTGATGGACTCGTTGATTGCCATTGTCTGAGGAACCGCCCGATGAACATCAGCCCGACAAGCCTCACGCGAATCAGCCAACGCATGCGCGGCACCAGTGCGATTGACGCGGTGCATCGGCAGAACGCCCAGTTGCTACGCGTCAATCAGCAAATCGCCACCGGCAAGCGTTTGCTCGTGCCGAGCGACGATGCGGCCGACGCCGGTGTGGCGAAGCTGCTCCGCAAGCGGCTCGAAACCGACGCGCGTTATATGAACACGCTCGATCGCCATGTGAACCAACTCTCCGAGGCCGATCGTGCGATGGGTGATGCGACGACACTGCTGCGCGATGTCCATGCGGCCGCACTGAACGCCGCCGACTCGGGTGCCAACGGCGAACCCCGCGGCGCCATTGCTGCCGTTGTCGACAACGCGCTGAAGTCGCTCGTCTCTTTGGCCAACACGCAGGTCGCCGGGAGCTTCATCTTCGCCGGCGACCAGATCACCAACCCCGCGTTCGAGGAAGTCGCCAACGGCGTCGTCTGGCGGGGTGGAGCGGTGTTGGCCAACGACGTCGACACCGCGGCCCAGTCCGAGTTCACCGTCAGCGGGGTTGCCGCGTTCGGTGGGCTTGCCGGCAACACGTCGACCAAAGACCTCAATCCCGACGTGACCCTCGCGACCCGGTTGTCCTCGCTCAACGGCACCAGCGGCAACGGTGTTACGCGCGGGAGCATTCTCTTGAGCAACGGTACCGTCAGCGCCGTCGTCGATCTCTCGACCGCCGACTCGCTGGGCGACGTCGTCGATGCGATCAACAACGCCGGCGTCGGCGCGATCACCGCCGCCCTCAATGCCACCGGCGACGGGCTCGCCATCGGTGGCGGGGCGGGTGACGCGATCGAGATCACCGACCTCGGCTCAACGACCGCTGCCGACCTCGGCATCGAAGCCGACAACCCGCCCGGCGTGCCGGTCGTGGGCTCGAGTGTGCAGGCAAAGCTCGACGACTTCACGCCTCTTGCCACGCTCAACGGCGGGTCGGGTATCGACTTGTCCGGGCTGAACCTCACGCTCGGAAACGACACGTTCACTGTCGATCTCACCACGGCGACGACGATCGGCGACCTGCGATCGGCGGTATCGGCGGCGGTGCCGGAACTGGACGTACGCATCAACGCCGACGGGGACGGGATCGAACTGCTCAACCCGGTGCAAGGGCGTCGACTGGGCATCGGTGAGAACGGCGGCACGACCGCGGCGGACCTCGGCATTCGCAGCTTCGACGGCACTGTCGCCCTGACCGATCTTGACGATGGACGCGGCGTTCCGCTGTTCAATGGCGGCGACGACCTGCGGCTGACCGACTCGCTCGGCATTGCGGCCGACGTCGATCTCACCGGCTCGACCACCGTGCAGGACGTGATCAACGCCATCAACGCCGCGCCGGTCGGCGTGACCGCCACGTTCAACGCCATCGGTAACGGCATCACGCTCACCGACACCGCCGGTGGCGGAGGGACGCTCGCAACGGAAGATCTCAACGGCTCACGAGTGTCGGAGATTCTCGGCTTCGACCAGCCGCCCGTCGCCAACGTGATCACTGGCGTCGATCCGCAACGCATCGAGTCCCGAGGCGTGTTCAACTCGCTGGCCCAGTTGTCGGAAGGGCTTCGTTCCGACGACATCGACACGATCCGCATTGCCGCGGCCAAGCTCGAGGAAGACATCGACCGGATCATCGCCGAGCGCGGCCGGGCCGGTGCGATCACCAAGGACATGATCGAGCGGCGCGATCGGATCGACGAGCGACAACTAGCAACCCAGCGGATGCTCTCCGACATGGAGGACATCGAGTACGGCGAAGCGGTCGCGCATTATCAGACGCTAACCACCGCGATCGAGGCGACGTACCGCAGCACGTCCTCGTTGCTGAACCTTTCGCTGTTGAACTTTTTGTGAGAAGTGCGGGCATAAAAGCCTGGCACGTCCGATTTTGTAAACCCACCCCCGATCAATCGCCGATGTCGCCTGAGGCGGCGTCAATCCTGACCGGCCAACCCCGGCCCGAGCGGCCGACCATGACATGACGGAGACCACGACGATGGAGATTTCTACCAAAAGGTTCGGTGTCGTTGAGATCGAAGACGATCTGATCCTTGACTTCCCGGACGGGTTGCTCGGCTTTTCCGACGCGTCGCGGTTCGCGCTGATCCACCCGTCGGACGACAGTTCGCTGCTTTGGCTGCAGAGCATCGACGACCCGAACCTTGCGTTTGTCGTCGCCGACCCGACCGACTTCGTCCCGGACTACACGGTATCGACCCGGCCGGAGATGGCGAGCGATCTGGGTCTCAAGCCCGAGACGCTCGACCAGGATTGGCAGCCGCTGGTCATCTGCAACCGAAGCGAAGGCTGGCTGACCGGCAACATGCTCGGCCCGTTGATGATTCACGTCGAGAGTCGACGCGGCCTGCAGGTCGTGCTCACCGATCAGAAGTGGGGCACCAAGCACCCGCTGCTCGATCTCAACCCCCAGCCTCTCCGAAAGAGCGCCTAACACCGATAAACTGGCACGGAAGCCAACGCCTGCGGCCACGAACCAGCGACCGCCCGGGCAGCGTTCCACCGAAGGAGTCACGACATGCTTGTCCTTTCACGACAACGCGACGAAACCATCATGATCGGCGACGAGATCGAGGTGACCGTCGTCGACATTCGCGGCGACAAAGTCCGCCTGGGCATCAACGCGCCGCGTCACGTCACCGTTCACCGCAAGGAAGTCTGGGAAGCGATCAAGCGTGAGAACCGCGCTGCCGCCGAGGTCCAGCCCGACGACATGCCCAATGTCCCGCGCCCCCAGCGTCCCCGTGGCCCACGCAACGACCTCCGCAGTACGCGTCCCTCGCCGCCGCGCCCTGAGAAGAAGTCCGATCAGTCCGAGGCAGGCACGCCGAAGCCCGAGTCTGACAAGCCGGCCGGATAGCTGTTTGGCTCGAAAGCTTTCTCGATGCCCCGCACGTTTGCTCGTGCGGGGCATTGTCACATCTGGAACTTCAGCCACTAACACCGAACGACGATGCAAGCGTTGGGAGGCTGACGAGTGCGGCTAGCTTTACCGGCGTGCGTGTTGATAGTGACGAGCCTGTTATGGTTCGCGCGCTCGGTTGAATCATGGCGTGAGCCGCCGTCGTTCTATCCTGCGGGTGGTGCGGCGATACCGAGTGCTCACCCGACACCGCCGACGGCCCAGACCAGCACCAGCATGAGAATCGTGCCGCCCGCGAATGCGATGCTTGACCGGGACTTCCCCGCTTTCTTGGCTGCCTCGGGCACCAGTTCGTAGGTCACCAGAAACATCATCGCTCCGACGGCAAATCCAAGCCCGGCCGGCAGCAGCGGTTCGCTGATCCACACCAGCCATGCCGCCGGTGGCGCGAAGATCGGCTGTGGCAGGGAACTGAAGATCGCCCAGCCGAGACATGCCCACGTCGACGCGCCCTTGCCGCGCAGGGCGGCGGTGATCGCGACGCCTTCGGGGATGTTGTGAACCGCAAGGGCGGCGGCGATGTTCAGGCCGAAGTCTGCCTCGCCGCTCCCATAAGCCACGCCGATCGCGACACCCTCCGGCATCGAGTGCAGCGTCATCGCCGCGACGATCAGCAACGCGCCGGCACCGCCGGTCTCACGCAGGTTGCCGATGTCGAAACGATCGTCCTCGAGCCAGTGCGTGGCGAGGTAGAAGAAGACCGCGCCGAGCCCCAGCCCCATCGCCACTTGCCAGATTTGCCAGCCGGGTGCACGAGCCATCCCCTCGCCCAGGAGTTGGTAAAGCGATGCGACCGACATCATCCCGGCGGCGGCTCCGAGCAGAATGCCGTTGAACTTCTCGCTGATCCTCGGCACCACGAAAAACGGCAACGCTCCGAGCCCGGTGGCGAGGTCGGTGACGAGTGCCGCGACGAACGTGACAAGGAGCAGCGTCGCTAGGTCCACGCACCGAGCATATCACGAGCCGTCACGACTCGAACAGCGTGCTTGCCCCCAGCGTTCGCCGGAATCCGAGCATTTCACGCAGCCGGCGGATGCATGCGGGGGCGTGTCCCGCATAGCCGTTACCGATTTGAATGATCAGCAGTTCCACGCGATCCAAGGCCGCGATCTTCTGGATGCGCGGCACCCACCAAGACAAGCGGCGCTCGGGATCGAGATACAGCCGCGACCGATCCGGGAACTGGTCGTGCCGGCCGATCATGCGGAGGTAAAACGTCGATGCGGTGACCACGGGCGTGCGTTGGGAATACATCGCCGCAGCCTCCGGGTCGTCTGGCGGCAAGTGTGCGATCAACGCGGGCGGCTCGTCCGCATGAACCCATGTGACGCCATGCTCCTTCAACAGCGCGGCCGTCTCGCCGTGCCACCAGGAATCGTGACGCAGTTCGATCGACCAAGGCACATCGTTCGGTAGCCCTTGCAGATACTCCGCGAGTTCGTCGAACCGATCCACGGTGAACGCCGCCGGGAACTGCAGCAGAGCCGAGCGGAGCTTGGGTCCGAGCTGCGTGAGCGATTCGATCCAGGCGTCGGTGGTGGTTCTGGCGGGAACGCTGCGAAGATCGCCTCCGTGCGTGACATCCCTCGCCATCTTTGCACTGAATACGAAATTGTCAGGCGTTTCGCTCGCCCACTGAGCGACACGCTCAGGCGGCGGCACGGCGTGGAAAGTCGTATCCACCTCGACCGCGTCGAAGCTTTGGGCGTACTCCCTCAGCTTGGAGCCGGTGTCGTGGTAGAAGACGTGCTGCCAGTCCGGGTAGCCGAAGCCGATCGAGCCGATGGCAACGCGGGTGTTGTCGATCGTGTCCGGCACGGGGCCAAGCTTACGAGCGCCGGGGCAACCGACGCGTTGCGCATCACGAAACACGCGTACGGTACTCATCGAATACCGCGTAACTCCAAGGCTCTTGCTTCCTCGGCCCAGCGGGCGCGGTCCTCTTCGGTCACGTCTTCCGGCAGAAGCGAACGGCGGGTGCAGTTGATCAGCGCTTGGAGCAGTTGGTAACGCCGGGTGTCGCCGATGGCGGGAGGGATGAAGTCCGCGGCGAAGTGCTCGACCTCGTCGACGCCGAGCTTGCGACCCTTGGCGACGACGCGGGCTTTGAGATTGCTGCGGAGCGAGGCGAACGCGGCGGCGGAGTCGGCGGCCAGCTTGGGTTCGATTTCGGCGGCGGCCGCTTCGAGTTCTCCGTCGATGACACCGTCGAGCATCCATTCGACGAACGCGAGCCGGTCGTCCCCGGCCGGGTCGAGGATCGGGATGATCAGGTCGCCGACGCGGCCGGGCCGGCGAATGTCGGGGCTTAGCAGGTGAATCCGCGCGGTCATCAAGAGCCAGGTGACCTTCCCACGCAGGCGCGGGTCGGACATCATTTGTTGGATCTTCCCGGTGAGCCGGCGCTCGGTCGCATGGCCCTCGGGGCCGATCGCGCCGAACGCGGTGTCGGCCTCGTCGACGAAAATGATGACCTTGTCGAGTGACTCGAGCACGAGCCGAAGCCGTTCGAGCAGCACGTCGGTCTGGCCGAACCACTGGCTGCGGATGTTCTTGAGCACGAGCACGGGCAGACGGCATTCGGCGGCGACGGCCTCGAAGATGAACGTCTTGCCACTGCCGATCGGCCCAGCTACCGCCGCGCCCGGCAGTGCGTCGGGCCCGTCGCTGCGGAAGCGGGGCAACAGTTCGTCCTTGAGAAACTTCTTGAGCCGGGTGAAGCCGATGACGGCGTCGAGCGAGTGCGACGGCTTCTTGAACTCGACGACGTCATCGCCGAGCTTGGCCGCGAGGTATTCCTCGACCTTGCCGATGACGTCGCCGGCGGTGATGGCGTGCCCGCCATGGGCGGCGGACATGAGCAACTGCCGCAGGGCGTGGATGCTCAATCCGGCGGTGGCTTCGGCGAGGTTGTCGATGTCGGTCTCGAAAGGTTGATCGAACGCGTCGATGAACCGGCGGCGTTGTTCGACGTCGGGGGCCGGCACGGCGACGCTCAGCACGGCCGGCAGACGGGCGACCCGCTCGTGGATGCCGCCGACCGATTCGGCAATGAGCACCACCGAGTCGTCGCCGTTCATGAATCCCGCGTCCGAAAACCAGTCGGCGCACACGGCGACGCGATGCCGGTCGGCGGCGCTGAGCCGGGTGATTTCGCCTGCGGGCAGGAGCATGTCGGCCGCCTCGATGAAAATGAGCAGCTTTTCGGGGATGTATGCGTTGCCGTTCGGGTCACGACTGCGGCTGCAGAGCGTGAGCTGTCGCAGGAACTCCAGCGCGACGGTCGGTTTGCCGGTCGCATCGGCCACATTGGCGTCGAAGTCGCGCTCGAGCATCTCGGTTTGCAGTTGCTGCTTTCGATCGACCAGCGATTGCAGGATGTTCGCGTCGGTGGTGGTGCCACGCTTCCACGCGACCCAGCCGCGCCGCAGCACTTCCCACTGCGAGCCGCCCACGAGCCGGATCGGCCCGTTGAGCTCGTACACGATCTGCACCACCCCCGGCACCGCGAACCGACCGGTCAGGAATGGCAACAACGGCTCGAACACCGTCTCGCCGTCTGCGGCGAAAAGGTCCTGCACCTCGCCGTGCAAGAGTACCGTGCGGGTCTGGCCGCTGTTGAGTAGGCGTGCGAGTCGGGTGGCGAACATGCGTGATAGTACGAGTAAGCGGCTTCGAGATTCGCTACCCTCTTGGTAGTGATCACGTTGAGCGTCATGCAAGGCCCGGAGAAGGGTAAGCGGTTTGAGTTGCCGGACGCGCCGATTCTGATCGGGCGGGACAGCAAGAAGGTTCCGCTGCGTGACGATACCGCGAGCCGCCGACACTGTGAGATCACGCCTGGCAGCGACGGTTGGCAATGCCGCGATCTCGGTAGTTCCAACGGCACCTATGTCAACGGTCAACGCATCCTTCACCCGACGCCGCTGCGGCTCGGCGATCAGGTGCGTATCGGCCGATCCGTTCTGATCTTCGGCTCCCAGCCTGGCATCAAGTCGATCAAGACCACCAAGTCGACATCGACCAGCGCGACCGGCTCTTGGGAGCTGCCGTTTGTCGATGACATCGACGGGATGGACAGCTCGATCGTCAATGTCGTGCCCGCATCCGGCGACGACAGCATGATCCTCGACTCGCCCGACCCGTCAGCCGCGGCGATGAAAAACCTTTCGACGCTGTACCGCCTGTCGGCGGCACTGGGCGGGAGTTTCTCCATCGAACGTGCGTTGGAGACGGTGATGGACCTGGTGTTCGAAAACGTCACGGCCGACCGTGGGATCATCCTGCTGATGAACGAGCGGACCGGCGAACTCGAAAGCAAGGTCGCTCGGACTCGCGAGGACGACAGCGCGGCGGTACTGGGTGTCGGCGGGGACGCCCCCGAGAACGAGCCGGAGCACGTGCCCGCGAGCAAGACGATCGTGAACCACGTTCTGGAGAACAACCAAGGCGTGCTCAGCTCCAACGCGATGGCCGACCGTCGGTTCAGCAAGGGCAAGTCGGTCCAGCACATGCGTATTCGCAGCGCGTTGTGCGTGCCGATCCGGGCCAAGCGGTTCGACACCCGCCCTAAGGACGGCGGTGCCGACCTCACGGACCTTGAGCCAGAGGAGCACACGCTGGGCGTGATCTACGTCGACAGTTCCGTGGAAAACTACACCTATGGCGAGGAACAGCTGAAACTGCTGACCGCGATCGGTTGGCAGGCGGGCTTGGCGATTCAAAACGCCAAGCTCTTCCAGCAAGGCCTGCAAGCCGAGCGTCTCGCGGCGATCGGCGAGACCACCGCCGCGCTCTCCCACGGGATTAAGAACATTCTCCAGGCTTTGCGTGGCGGCGCGGAGGTCGTCGAGATGGGCTTTCGGCGCGAGGATCTCAAGCAGAGCCGAAAGGGCTGGCGGATCGTTGATCGGAACTTGGAGCGGATCTTCTCGTTGACAATGAACCTGTTGGCCTGGAGCAAGCCGCGTCAGCCGAAATTGGAACTTGCTCATCCCAGGAAGTTGATTCACGAATGTACCGAGCTGATCGCGCCGTTGGCGCGGGATCGCTCGGTGATGGTGATCGAGGACGTCGACGAAGGTGTGCCGCCGGTGCCGGTCGATGGCGGGGGGATCCACCAGATTTTGACCAACCTCCTGACCAATGCTCTGGAAGCGATGCCCGACAAGGATGACCCGGACCATGCCGAGAGAGATCGAATCGTGAAGGTCGGTTGCCAGTACGAGGCCGATCTCAAGCGGCTGATCCTCACCGTCGCGGACACCGGTTTGGGAATTCCCCGCAACGCACGAAAGCACCTTTTCGAGCTTTTTCACAGCACCAAGGGCAACCGTGGCACCGGGTTGGGCCTGCCGGTGGTGAAAAAGATCGTCGCCGAGCACGACGGCAAAATCGACGTCGATACCAAGGTCGGTCAGGGCACGATTTTCACGATCACGCTGCCGGTACACGAGCGGGTGGCCAACGACCCCGCCGGGACGCACGGGCGGATCAGTTAGACTCCGTCGAACGTTTTGTAAGGACGATCTCCTTAGCGGCGACGGCTTCTTGCCGTACATTGTCTGCCCCAGATGCCAGGACCCACGCTCGAATACGACACCAAAGCCACTGCGTCGGTGGTGCACACGCCCACGCGGTTCGAGGTGGCCATGCAGGACGAGCGTGGCCGATGGCTTCGCCGACGCTTCATCGGGTACTGCATCCTGAGTCTGGTGCTCACCGGCATCTCGCTCATGTTCGTCGGGACCAACTCCGAGCAGAACCAACTCTGGCTCAGTACCTACATCATCGTTTCGCTGTTCGTTGTCGGCTCTGCGCTTGTCTACGCGTGGAAGGCCCCGCCCAAGGCCCGGATCATGATCCGCGTCGCGGTGTGGTTGTACATCCTGACCAGTATCGGGAGCCTCGCGACGAACCGGATCTTGATGGAAATCGAGCTGATAGGGGTATCCGAGGCGTTCGAAACAGGGATCCGGCATGGTTTTGAAGGTGCCACCGAGGCTCACGTCGAGGCGGGCACCGCCGATGAAACCGGGAAGCTCTTCGTCTTGGCCAGCCGACTTGGTGACGCCACCGACGAGCTTCGAGACGTGACCGAGGTGCTGGACCAGCTTGACGATTCGGAGGACCGCGGCGAGTGGCGCGAGGAGATCGAGCGCCTCATCGAGGATGCCAACGAGCTTCGGGCGTCGATCGAAGACACCGAGCCGGTCACGGTCCAGTTGGACGAGCAGACGACGGTCAACATTGCCCCTGGCCGCGTGCAGGTCACCGGCGTCGGGAACAACAACTTTTTCGGGTCGGCGTTTCGTGCCAGCATATCGGCGGGCTGGGCGCTGTTCGCCATCATCTTCTTCGGGCACCTCGTCTCGTGTCTGATCATCCCGTGGAACTTTCGCGAGTCGCTGTTCCCTGGTCTGGTCGTGTTCAATGCGTTTGTGCTGATCCTGATCGCCGACATCATGTTCAGCGGACTGCCGTGGTGGGCGGCGATCATCTTCATTGTGCTAGGACTTCTCGCGTTGGTGCCTGGCTCGCTTTGGTGTTTCTGGCGTTACACCCGTTTCCCCAAGGTCTTCCGCACACGGTACGAGGCCGACCGATACAAGCAGTTGAGCAAAGATCTTTCGGGTGCCCGCCAGATTCACGAAGCGGTGCTGCCCCCGCAAAAGAACCACGGTCTGGTCCGGCTCAACTACGTTTACGAGCCGATGAGTCAGATCGGCGGTGATCTGCTCTACGTTCGTGAGTCCGAGGGTCAGGACGGGGCGGTGAGTGCGGTGTTGCTCGACGTGACCGGCCACGGTGTCGCCGCCGCGCTCACGGTCAACCGCCTGCTCGGTGAACTCGACCGCATCTACGGCGAAGACCCTGACGTAAGCCCCGGCAAGGTGCTCGCCGGGCTTAACCATTACGTCCATCTCACGCTCGTTCGCCACGGCATCTTCGTCACCGGGCTGGCCTTGCGGCTAGAGCCGAACAGCAACAACGGCAACCTGCTCTACGCGAGTGCGGGCCATCCGCCGGCGTTCGTGTGTCGCAGCGGCAACTGTGACCAACTTGAGCCGACGACGTTCATGCTCGGCGTGATGGACGAGGCCGGCTTCGATCCCAACGAGCAATCGCACCACCTGGACCCCGGCGATGCCGTGCTGGTCTACACCGACGGCGCGGCCGAGGCTCGCGATGAACGTGACCGGCAGATCGGCACCAAGGGCTTGGAAAAACTCTTCCACGCCATGAGCGGCGACCGTGACCCGGCGGACTGGCCCAAGACCGTTCTGGGACACGTCGCCAAGCACCGCAACCGCCCGCCAGACGACGACACGATCGTCGCCGCGATGTACCGGGCCAAAGACGAGAATGCCGGCGATTAGTCGTTGAACAAGCGGCCCAAGTCGCCGTAGGCATCAACACGGCGGTCGCGCAGGAATGGCCAGTGTGTGCGGCTGAACTCGACGCGTTGCAGGTCGGTTTCGACGATCATGACCTGCTCCTGATCGACCGAAGCGCGCTCGATGACGCCGCCGTCGGGGCCGACGACGAAGGACTGGCCCCAGAACTCGATGCCGTCTTCGCTGGCCTTGTTGCCGTCGGCGTCGTGGATGAACTCGTGGCCGATGCGGTTGGAGGCGGCGACGAAGCAGCCGTTGGCGATCGCGTGGCTGCGCATCATCGTCTGCCACGCGTCGTGCTGCGCCGGGCCGTACTCGGCTTTCTCGGTCGGGTGCCAGCCGATCGCGGTGGGATAGAACAGAATCTGCGCGCCCCGCATCGCCGTGAGTCGCGCGGCTTCGGGGAACCACTGGTCCCAGCAGATGCACACGCCGATGTCGGCGAACTTGGTCTTCCAGCTGCGAAAGCCCGTGTCGCCAGGGGTGAAGTAGAACTTCTCGTAGTACAGCGGGTCGTCGGGGATGTGCATCTTGCGGTACACGCCCAGCAGCTCGCCGTCGGCGTCGATGACCGCCGCGGTGTTGTGGTAGAGCCCGGCCGCCCGGCGCTCGAAAAGCGACGCGACGATCACCACGCCTTTCTCCTTGGCCAGTTTGCAGAACACGTCGGTGCTCGGTCCGGGGATGGTCTCGGCCAGTTCGAAGAAGCGGTGATCCTCGGCCTGGCAGAAGTACTTGCTGGTGAAGATCTCCTGCGTGCAGAGTACTTGTCCGCCCTCGTCGGCCGCTCGGCTCAGGAGGGCGAGCTGTTTCTCCCGGTTCTCGGTGACGTCGTCGCCGCAGGTCATCTGCGTGAGTCCGATGCGGACGGTCTGGCTCATGCGGATATGGTACGGGCATGCCGACCGACCCGTTCGAGACCGACAAGCCGCTGATCGCCCCGTCGATCCTTGCCGCCGACTTCGCCCGGCTCGGCGACGAGATCGACGACGTGCTCGCTGGCGGGGCGGACCTGTTGCACCTGGACGTGATGGACGGGCTGTTCGTGCGCGACATCAGCTTCGGCACGCCGGTGGTGAAGTCGGTCCGCAAGTACACCGACGCGTATCTCGATGTGCATGTGATGATCGACCGACCCGAGGATTACGCGCCGAAGCTCGTCGAAGCGGGAGCCGATGGGATCAGCTTCCACGTCGAACTCGCCGACAACGTGCGGCGGACGCTGGCGGGCCTGACCGACGCCGTCGCTGAGACCGGCACCAACGTCGGCGTCGTGCTCAATCCGCTCACGCCCGCGGAGGTCGCCTTCCCCGCGCTCGATGACGAACGCGTCAAGCTGGTGCTCGTGATGAGCGTCGTCCCCGGCAAGGGTGGCCAATCGTTCATGCCCGAAGTCCTGCCCAAGTGCGAGCAACTCGCCAAACGCCTGCGTTCCGACCAACGCCTGGAGATCGACGGCGGTATCGACGCCGGGACGATCGCCAGCGCCCGCAACGCCGGCGTGCAGTGGTTCGTCGCGGGAAGTTCTGTTTTCGGAGCCGAGGACCGGGCGACGGCCATCGCAGAGCTGAAAGCCCAACTCTGATCATTTTGCGGCCGCGGCGCAGCCGCCCGCGCGGGCGGCT